>JAUQOX010000041.1 GCA_030550695.1 Gemmatimonadota bacterium
GCGGGTGGTGGTGGGGGAAGGTTCTGTGGTCCGGGCGTCGGGTTGCGCCTTCCTGTGGGCTGTGGAGGGGCTTCCCCGCCTCAGGGAGCCCCTGGGCCTTCCGGGGGGAGGCCCGTTTCCCCTCTACTGAGGCCACACCGGGGCCGGGATAGGCTGGGCAGGCCCACGAGAAGCTGGGACGGGACTCCCTGGGTCAGCGGGCTGGGAGGTCCGCCACCTCGCCTCCGGGGCACCGGCGGCACCGGGACCCGCGGAGCGTGCAACTTGTTCCTTCGGCGGGAAAACTCTTTCCCTTCTTGTCTCTTTACGGCGTTCCCTTTTGGCTTCAGTATTCCCCTTAGGGGCTGGCACGGATTTCGTATCCGGTAGTTGCTGAGTCCACCCCCGTCCGGGACGGAGCCATGGGGCGCACAAGAGGCGGTTTCACCCTCATCGAGGTGGTCCTTGCCCTGTTCATCGGGGCCATCCTGACCAGCATCGCGGTGCGGCAGATCGGGGAGGCTTCCGGAGGGCTGGCCGTCCGTCAGGCTCGAAATGTCTTCGTGGGAATGGCGGCCCGGGCGCGGGCCCAGGCCATCGAATCAGGCCGTACTGCGGTCCTCCAGGTGAGCCTGGAGGGCGACAGCGCCTTCGTCCGCATCGGTGACCGGGTGGTGGAGCGGGTGCACTTCAAGCGCGAGCTGGAGGTGGATCTGGAAGGTTCTGCAGGTACGGTGCGCCTCTGCATGACCCCCCGTGGGTATGCCGATCCTGCTTGCAACTCGTTCAGCTCCGTGGTGACCCTCACCTTCGTTGCGGGGCGACATTCCGAAAGTGTGGATATCCTACCCTTGGGGCAGATCCGATGGTGAATCCTATGCAGCGCGGGTGTGCTGATCGTGGCCCCCCCCCGCCGGGTCCGGGTGGCTTCACCATGGTGGAGGTCATCGTTGCCATCGTGATCCTTGCCTTCGGTCTTCTGGGGATGGCGGGGACGACCGCCATCGTGGTGCGGCAGGTCACCCTTGCCGACATGGCCACAGAGCGGGCGGCGGCCCTCCAGGCCACGGTGGAGCGGCTTCGGGCCCTGCCTTTCGACAGTGTGCAGTCGGGCTCCCGCACCGAGGGACGCTTCAGTGTGCAATGGACGGTTCTGGCCCCCCGCAACCACTACAAGATCATCCAGGTGGTCACCACCGGGCCGGGCCTGGCCCGGGGAACGGGCGGGTTTCCCGTGCTGGCGGGCAACGTGAAGGACACCCTCACCTATCGGATCATCAGGCCATGAGGCTCCTTTCCCGCCGCGGCTTCACCCTGGTGGAACTCCTGGTGGTGGTGGTGCTGGGAGGGTTCCTGGTCTTGTCCATCTATCAGGTCCTCATCACCCATTCCCGAACCTATTCCGTGAACGCGGCCCGCATCCTGGGCCAGCAGTCCCTGCGGGCCGGCATGGATGTGCTCTTCGGCGAGCTCAGGGAGGTGAGCACCCGGGGCGGGGACCTGGTGGCCATGGGGCGGGACTCCCTCACCATCCGCACCCAGCGGGCCTTCGGTCTGGTCTGCAGCGTGGACTACACGGTCGTACCGCCTCGGGTGAGGGTGGTTCGAATGGGTCGGCCCATCCTGGCGGGCGATTCCGTGTTCGTGTTCGCCGACAACAACCCCGAGCGGTCGGCCGACGACGTGTGGCTCGCCAGGTCCGTCCAAAGCGCCGACACCACGGTGACCTGCAGCGGACGGGCGGCCGTGGACTTGCGGATCCCCCAGCTCGCCAGCTCCGGCGATACCGTGCGGGTCGGAGCCCCCATCCGGGCCTTCCAGCGTTTCACCTACGGGCTGTATCGGATCGACGGCGAGTGGTATCTGGGGCGGAGGAACCCCCTGGCTGCGGGCTCCAGGCCGGACCCCTTGGTGGGTCCCCTGAGGCCCGACAACGGCCTGGAGTTTCGCTACTTGGACTCTAGGGGCCAAGTCACGGCGGTGGATAGCCTGGTGGCACAGATCCAGGTGACCTTGCGGTACTTGGCACCGCTTCGGGGCTCGGGCGGTCAGCCGGTGGCCGATTCCCTGGTGAGCCGGATCTTCCTCCGGAACTGACCCGGGCCGTATCCGCTGCCAGCCGCCTTGCCTGAGCCGGAAGGAGAGCGACGATGACGAAAAGCCCCAGCCGAGCTGGCTTCGCCCTCCCTGTGGCGGTGTTCGCCCTGGTGGTGGTGGGGGTCTTGGTCACGGGCGGTTTCTATCTGGCCCGGCAGGAGACCCGAATCGGGGTGGCGTCGGACCGGGCGGCCCAGGCGTTCTATTTGGCGGAGCGGGGAGCGGCGGAAGTCCTGTCGGAGTGGAACGCCGGCTTGTTCGGTGGCCTTTCCAACTGGCAGTCCGCCACGGTGCGGGACACGGTGGCGGAGGGGACGTGGGAGGTCCAGGTCACCCGCCTGGCGAGCCGCCTGTACTTTCTCCTTTCCACCGGTACGGTCTTCCGGGGAGCCGGGGCCTTGGGCGAGGCCAGCCGGCGGGTGGGGGTCATCGCGAGGATGAACACCGCAGAAATCCTGCCCAATGCGGCCTTGACCACCGTGGGCAGCCTCAGGGTGGGGGGGTCGTCCTACATCAACGGGTTCGATTCCATCCCTGCGGGGTGGGGTTCCCTGTGCGGGTCCCCGGGCCCCGCCAAACCGGGGATTCTCATCGACGAGACCACGAACATCACCTACTCGGGCAACGCCTACGGCATTTCCGGCAATCCACCCATCGCCCAGGACGCGGGGCTGAGCTCTCAGAACCTGTTGGAGTTCGGGGAGCTCCGGTGGAATGATCTGGTGGCTATGGCCGACATCCGGGTGGCACCGGGCACGACGGTCACCCAGCTGGCTCCCGACTCCGTCCAGGTGGGGGGGACCTGGCTCTGCCGCTCGGGCCAGGTGAGCCCCCGGAACTGGGGCGATCCCGACAGTCCCGGCGGGGTGTGCGGCGGCTACTTCCCCATCATCTACGCCGAGGGGAACCTCAACGTCAACAGCAACAAGAAGGGGCAGGGCATTCTCCTGGTGGAAGGGGACCTCTCGGTCCAGGGTGGGCACACCTTTTACGGGCCCGTCATCGTTCGCGGAAGCCTGAAGACGGCCGGAACGGGAGGGCACTTCCGGGGAGGGGTCATCGCCGCCAACGTGGACCTGGAAACCAACACGGTCCTGGGCAACGCCCTGGTCCAGTACTCTTCCTGCGCCATCTCCCGGGCACTCCTGGGGAACTCGTCCCTGACGCGGGTCCGTCCCTTGGACCGGCGAAGCTGGGTGGACCTTTCCTCGATCTTGGGCAACTGACCTTCAGGAGCCCCTTCCCTCCCCGTCCCTTTCCCGGCTGCCCGGCCCCCCCCTCTGCCGGGAGGAGCTCGGCTTGCTTCAAATGTTTACGAATTCTTTCAATCCTTCCCCCGCCGATGTTATTCTTGACAAGGCTAGCTTTCGGGTACTAATCTGGACGAGGTATTCCGGGGAAAATTTGTTCCCCTCCCTCCCGGGTAACGGCTCATGGGCTTGTTCGGAAAGAAAACCTCGGTGGGGTTGGACATCGGTAGCGGGTTCGTGAAGGTGGTGGAAGTGGACCGGTCCGGCGGGCAACCCGAGGTCTCCCTGGTGGCCATGCGCCCCCTCCTTCCCGACGCCATCGTGGAGGGGGAGGTCATGGATCCGGGCCTGGTAGCCGACACCATCAAGGGGCTCTTCCAGGAAGCGGGCATCAAGCGGCGCGACGTGGTGACGGCGGTGGGGGGGCACGACGTCATCATCAAGAAGATCGAGATGGACCGGATGAAGGAGTCCGACGCCCGCAATGTCATCCGGTGGGAGGCGGAACAGCACGTCCCCTTCGACATCAACAGTGTGGAACTGGATTTCCAGATCTTGAACCCCTCCGACGAAGGGCTGCAGATGCAGGTCCTCCTGGTGGCGGCCAAGAAGGAGCTGGTGGACAACAAGGTAGCCTTGCTGGCGGACGCCGGTCTTGCCCCCACCATCATCGACGTGGATGCCTTTGCGCTGCACAACGCCTTCGAATACAACTACCCCGAGGCCATGGAGGGGATCGTGGCCCTGGTCAACGTGGGCCACGAGACCACGAACGTGAACATCCTCGAAAACGGCGTACCCATCCTGACACGGAACATCCCCTTCGGCTCGCGGCGGGTCAGGGAGGAGCTCCAGCGCGTGAGGGGCCTTACGGCGGAGCAGGCGGAAGACGTGGTGCAGGGGAGGGAGAGTTTTCCGGACCTCGGGCGGTTCGTGGAGCAGAGTGCCGATGAGGTGGCCGTGGGGATCGAGCGGGCCAGCGCCTTCCTGCTGACGCGCCATTCGGGAGAAGGCCTGGGGAGGATCTATCTGAGCGGCGGCGGCGCCCGGATCCCAGGGATGCGCGCGGCCCTGGCTTCGCGGATGAACGTGGAGACGTACTTGGTGAATCCTTTCGAACGGGTTCCGGTGCGGCCCGAAGCAGCAGTCAACGTGAACCTGGAGGAGGCGGCACCCATGCTCCTTCTCCCTCTGGGGCTGGCCCTTAGGGCCTAGGCCTGAGGCGGCGGCGCCTTGATCGAGGTCAATCTCCTTCCCGGCGGAAGAAAGCGGGCCTCCCGAGGGCCCAAGCTTTCCCTCAAGCTTCCCAGCTTGTCGGCGGGCGCCTTGCCGAAAGATCCCTGGCTTCTGGGCTCGGCGGCCGCGGTGGTGGCTGTGGTGGCAGGGGCGGCGTACCTCTATTGGAGCGTCTCGAGCCGACAGAGCGAGCTGGAAGTCCTGGTGGCAGCTGCGGTGGCCGATTCCGCCCGCTATGCCGACCTCATCGAACAGGCTAACCGCATGACAGCCCGGCGCGACTCCATTGCCCAGCGGGTGGCCATCATCCAGGAGATCGACGGAGACCGTTATGTGTGGCCCCACATCCTGGACGAGGTGGCTCGGGCTTTGCCGGACTACACCTGGCTTGACGAGCTTGTCCAAGTCAGCGGGGGGGCCAACCTTCGGTTTCGCATTCTGGGCAAGGCCGGGAACAACCTGGCCGTGACCCGGTTCATGGAGAATCTGGAAGCCTCTTTCTTCATCCGGGGCGTGGAGCTCATCTCCACCGAACAGATGGTGGAAGAGGGGCGCATGGTAAACCAGTTCCACCTGGAGGCCTTCTACGAACGGCCGCCGGTGGAGCTCCTGGAAACGGTGCCCCTTTTCGGTGAGGAAGGGGCCCCCGCTGCCGATACCGTCGGCCGCGCCAACCCGTCGGGGTCGGGACCGGGAAGGGGGGTGGCGTCATGGCCTTGATTCCGGAAGACCCCAAACAACGGAACGCTCTTCTCCTGGGGATCCTCGCCCTGGCGGGGTTCTACCTCTTTTGGACGTATTGGTATGCACCCCGCAAGGCTGCGGTGGACGAGCTGGCCAGCCGGCTGGAGGAACTGGAATCCCAGAACAGTCGGGCACGGGTCACCGCAGCCAGGGGCGGCGATCAGCTCCAGGAGCGTCTGGCCCTTTACGAACGCCATGTAGCCCGCCTGGAGCGCCTCATCCCTCAGAGCGAAGAGGTCCCCGCGCTTTTGGCGGCCATCACGACGACGGCACGGCAGTTGGGGGTTTACGACGCCGCCCTGCGGCCCGAGCCCGAGAGGGTAGGGACCTTTTACACCCAGAAGTCCTACGAGCTGGAGGTGGTGGGACAGTATCACAACATCGGCCGCTTCCTTACCCAGATCGCTTCCCTCGAAAGGATCATTACGCCGGTGGATCTGGAGCTGGTCCGGTTCCAAGGGCAAAGGGACGTCCTGGGGATCGAGGAACCCCTGACGGCCCGCTTCCGGATCCGCACCTATGTGGTCCCCACCGCCGGGTCGGCCGGAAACGCCGCCGGCCAGGAAGAGAGAAGGTGATGACTTCTGCCCTCGCGGGACGAAATCCCGAAGCACGGGCTGAGGCCCCGGGCTCTCCAGGAGGTCGGGGATGACGGCGAGCAGGTTGACGAACCTTTCCGCGGGGCCCCTGCTCCTCTTGGCGGCCCTCTGGGGGTCCGTTCCGGCGGAGGCGGAGGGTCAGAATCCCCCCCCGCGCCGCCCCGAGCCTCCCGACACCGGCACCTTGGTCTTCGAGCGGGAGGTCTTCGTGTATCCCGCCTACGCCCGGCGGGACCCCTTCCGGCCCCTCCTGAGGGGTTTGGAAAGCGGCCCGCGGTTCGAGGAAGTGACCCTCACAGGAATCCTGTACTCCCCGAATCCGGCCCTGGCTTTGGCCGTCTTCGCCCCCCGGGCTCAGGGAGGCGGGGGGAGGGAAGGGCGAGGAGGGGTGGCCCAGCGGACGTACCGCCTCCGAAAGGGTGACACTTTAGGAAACTTCCGGATCCTGGAGATCCACCCCAACCGGGTGGTGGTGGAAGTGGACGAGTTTGGACTGAAAGAACAGCGAATCATGGAGCTTCGGCGACCTGGTCAAGGAGGCCTCGAATGACCTCGCTCCTACCCCTTTTGGCCGGCCTCCTCCTGGGCTTCGACGGGCCCGTGACCGGACTGAGCGTCCGACCGGCCCCGGAGCGGACCGAGGTGGTGATCTCCGTGGAGGGGGAGACCCGGGTCCGGGACTTCCTGATGGAGGGTCCGGCCCGGGTGGTGGTGGACCTGCTGGGGGCCCAGCATGCCCTCCCCGGTGAGACCTTCCAGGTGGGGAGGGGGGGCATCCGGACCATTCGCACCAGCCAGTACTCTCCCACCACGGTGCGGATCGTTCTGGATCTCGAAGCTCCCGTGGCCTATCGGGTGGTGCCGGGAAGGGGGGAGGTGCGGGTGGTTCTGGAGCACTCCGGAGGGGACTTCGAGCCGTGGAGCACTCCCGCCGCAGGATCTGCCGGGGGACCCGGAACGGCCTCTTCCCCGGGCTTGCCCGGAGGGCGGGCGGTCCCCCCCACCGCCGCCCCGGGGTGGGCCGTCCGGGCCGGCGCCCCGCCGCCGACGATGCCTGCGTTCCAGCAGCAACAGGCCGCCCGGATCTCCGTGACGTTCGTGAACACGCCCCTGTCCGAGGTCCTGTTCGCCTTCGCGGACTTTGCCGGCAGGTCCATCGTTCCCGGGGCCGATGTCACCGCCTCGGTCTCGGCGGAGATCAAGGATCAGCCCTGGGACGAGGCCCTCCGGGTGATCCTGGAGGCCCACGGCCTGGTGGCCGTGGAAATGGAGTCGGGGATCATTCGGGTAGACCGCCTCGACCGCCTGACGGAGCGGGAGACGAGCGAACTCCCCAGTACCCGGGCCTTCCAGATCAACTACGCCACGGCTGCGGAACTCCAGACGGCCATCGCTCCCCTTTTGACCCCGGATCGGGGGAAGGTGTCGGTGGCGGCTTCCTCGAACACGTTGATCGTCACCGACGTCTCCCGGGTCCTCCAGGATGTGGAAAACCTGATCCGGCAGTTGGACCGGGAGACCCCGCAGGTGGCCATCTCCGCCAAGATCATCTTCATCAACCGGACGGATCTGCAGGAGTTCGGGGTCACGTATGACCTGAAGGATTCCCAGGGCAACCAGCTCAACGTCCTGACCCCGGGCGCCCAGGACCAGAACGGCGACGGCATCGTGTCCCTGCCGGAAGAGCAGGTGCCCATCGGCACGGACGTCATCGCCCTGGGAGGGAACTCCCTGGCAGCCCTGGGGAACGCCCGCAATCGGGTGGCCAGCCCCACCCTGACCCTCCTCACCAGCCTCCTCCTGGGTCGTCACACCCTCCTGAGCTTTGTGGAGACCCTGCAGTCCATGAACCTTTCGGAGATCCAGGCCAGCCCCACGGTGACGGTCATGGACAACCAGCAGGCCAAGATCGCGGTGGGTGAAGAAACCCCCGTCCGGGTGATCGAGGCGACCTCGGGGGCCGCCGGAGGGGTCATCCCCACGGCGCAGGTGACCACCCGCGAGACCGGGATCATCCTGGAGGCCACACCCCACGTGACGGCCTCGGGGAAGATCCTGCTTCAACTCAGGGCGGAGCGGTCGGCGGCGGTGCCGGCGGAATCCGATGCCGGCTTCATCTTCCAGCAGCAGTACGCCGAATCCCGCGTGCTGGTGGGGGACGGCGAGACGGTGGTCATCGGCGGTTTGACGGTTACGGAGACGGCGGAGGTGCGGGCGGGGATCCCCATCCTCATGGATCTGCCTTTGATCGGGAGGCTCTTCCGGGTGACCCGGGAACAGACCGTGCAGAGGGACCTCATGATCCTCGTCACCCCCACCATTGTCCGGGCCCCCCGGACCTGACCGGAGTCCAGGGAGGAAGGCCATGTTTCCAGGAGGCGGCGTGCTCCCGCGGACCCTGGTTCCCCTGGCTGTGTGGGGGGGATTGACGGCCCTCTGGGCCTGCGACGGGCAGAACCTGTTTTCCCCCGACCGGAGGCTGGCCGACGGAGCACCCCCCACGGTGCGGATTCTCCAGCCCACACCTCCGGCAGCCCGACCGGTAGGGGACTCTGTGTTGATCACCGCCCGGGCCAGCGACGATTCGGGAGTGGATTCGGTGGTGTTCCGGGGTCTTGCCTTCCGGGGAGACCGGAACCTGGGAACGGACACGGTGGTGACCCGCTTCCAGTCCAAGGTGGTGAAGTTCGGCCCGGGGGTGAGGGATACCACGGTCAGCCGGTACCTCCTCCCCACCCCCCTGACCGAGCGGGAGACGGCCGTGCTGTATGCCGTGGCCTACGACGCCCAAGGGAATGCGGCCCAGGACAGCGTTCTCCTCATCATCGGGGGCCCGAGGGTGGAGTTTCGCACCCTCCGGGACGGCCAGCAGGTCCAGGCGGGTCTTTCCCTGAACCTCCAGGTGGAAGCTGCGGACCCCTCCGGGATTGCGGAGGTGGTCATCGAGATCACGGGGGCGTTCCAGTCCAAGATCGAGGTGCCCATCGCCGTTCCGGCGGACACGGTTGTGGTGGATACGGCGGTGGTGGTCCCGGGGGGGGTCACGGGGACGGCCACCGTGGTGGCCACGGCCCGCAACACCCTGGGGGTGCCGGGGCAGGTGGGCCCCATCAGCCTCCGGGTGGTCTCGGCCACCGTGGTGGACGCTACACCTCCTCGGGTGGCCATGAAACCCCTGGCGCCGGAGCGCCTGGAGCTTTCGGACCCCCTCCAGGTGGTGATCTCCGGGTCCGACGACGCCCAGGGGAAGGGCGTGGCCCGCGCCGGCTTCACCGTCAGGGCCATTTCTCCCCGGCGGGGGGATACCGTGGTGCGTACCCAGGAGCGGGTCTTCTCACCGCCCCGGACGGGGAACCTGGCCGTCACCTTCAACTTCCTGCCGTTCAATGTGAACGAGCGGGCCTTGCCTGACACCCTGGTCTTCGAGTTCACCGGGTGGATGGTGGACGGAGAGGGGAACTGCGCCGCCACCGTGGTGGCCGACGAAGCCTCCAGCCTGCCCTGCGGCACCCTGGGGACCGGTGAGCGGGTGGCCGAAGGGCGCACCGGACTTCGCCTCAACCGGGTCGTGGTGGCGGGCAAGACGGTGAAGCTCCCCATGGGCGGGCGGATCATGGACGCGGTGGTGGACACGGTCCGCAAGAACCTCTTGCTGTCCAACGTCGAGCGGAACCGGGTGGAGGTGTTCCGGCTGCCCAGCGAGACCTTCGGGCCGGCCATCGGGGTGGGTTCGGAACCCTGGGGCCTGGCCCTCAACCGGGCCGGGGACCGACTCCTGGTGGCCAACTCCGGGGGCACGAACATCTCTGTGGTGGACCTGAGCCTGGAGCGGGAACTGGAGCAGGAAAGGTTCTTCATCCCCGATGTCGTGATCTTCGATCTGGAGTTGAAGGTGGGGGACTCGGGGGTGAACTTTTTGGTGTATCCCTTCCCCACCACCTCGGCTCCCTCCTTCAGCGACCGACCCCAGTACCTGGCCGTAGACGTCTTCGGCAACATCATCTACTCCACCCGCACGACCCTGGTGGGGAACATCGGCACCGCCCGGAAAGCCTATCATCCCCAGGACGCCCCCCGGCCCGAGGTCAAGCTCTTCGTGGAGCACGGGGCCTTTACCCTGGCGGAGGACTTCTGGGCCCTCGCCCACCTCGACAGCATCGGGGTAGGGGTGGACACCGTGGCGGTGGACTCCCTGGGGAATCCCCTGATGGCCGCGGCTCTGACCCTCTTCGATCACCTGCCGGGGTATCCGGATTCCATCATCTCGGCCAAGGCCAACACGGGCTCCCTGGATCCGGTCTACAACGCCTGGGCGAATCTCCGCAGTCAGGGCTCCGACGCCTTCCTGGCCTCCGCCTCGCGATGGAACATCCCCAGCTTCGGCTTTGCCGACCCCACCTTCGTCACCGCCTCCGGCGACGGACGCTGGGTGCTGGTGGGAGAAGGAGGGACGAGCCCCGTGGGACGGGTGCTCCTGTACCGGGCTGCCCAGCACGACACCACGGCCTTGTCCGACCGGATGCGGGTCTGGGACGAGGTCATCAACGCTTCGGACGTGGTCCGGGGGGTGGGGCTCAACTACGACGGCACCCTGGGAGTGGCCAGGGGGGCCAGCGCGTACTTCTTCGATACCCAGCTCCAGCTCAACGGGAGGGTGGCCCTCCCCCGAGGAGGGGGGGGAAGCGGTGCGGCCTTCCATCCCCTTCACGCCAACCAGAAGACGCTGCAGAACTTCGGTGGCGCCTACCGGCCGGATACCCACATTGCCTTCGTAGGGACGGCCGACGGCACCATCGACATCGTGGACACCTTCAAATTCACCCGCATCGGACAGATCACCATCCGGGATCCCATCACGGGGCCCTTGCGGGCCATCCTCCCCTTCGAGTCGGACAACAGCGGGAAGCGGTGTGCGACGATTCCGGTCCAGGATCGGACGGGGGTCACCATCGGGCGGGCGGTTCAGCTCTATGAGAACGGCGATTTCACCCGTCCCATCCCCCCCGACGGGGCTTCGGAAGACGCCTGCATCGTGGTGAAGCTCTTCGCCACCACGGCGGCGGAGGGGGTGGTGGTGGTCCCGGTGCGGAAGTCGGACGTCCTCAAATATCATCCCAACCGGTAACGGGGCGGGGCGGGCGGTGCCCGCCCTGCCGGCTGCCCCCTGGGGCGTGGAGGGGCCGCGAGAGGTTCCCGGGGCTCCGAGGTAGATCGGCGCCCAGGTAGGCCCCCGTCCACCTCCGCGGGCCGGCGGGGGGGGAAGGAGACCCCCCTCCCTTGCCCTTGGAGCCGAGGCCGGAAGGTTCTATCCTTGGTACCGCTCCGGGGAGCGTGCCCCTGTCCCCGGGGTCGGGGTTGCCCGGAGGGGCGTTCTTTTCCGGACACGGTTGGACATGGGCCTCAGGCAGCTCTCTTTTCGGACGGCGGGGGAGTCCCATGGTCCGGGGTTGGTGGCTCTCCTGGAAGGGATCCCTGCCGGCCTGGAGCTGGATGCCGCCCGGGACGTGGACCCGGAACTGGCCCGGCGTCAGGGGGGCTACGGCAGGGGGCGCCGGATGCTCCTGGAAAACGACCGGGTGGAGCTGCTGTCGGGGGTTCGCCTGGGGGAGACCCTGGGATCGCCTGTGGCCATGCTCATCCGGAACCGGGATTGGGAGAACTGGCAGACGGCCATGAGCCCCCTCCGGCCCCCGGCCGACGTAAACCCCAAGGCCCTTCGCCCCTCCTACCTCCCCCGGCCGGGACATGCGGATCTGGCAGGGGTGTTGAAATACGACCGCAGGGACGCCCGGGACATCCTGGAGCGGGCCAGCGCCCGGGAGACGGCGGCCCGGGTGGCCTGCGGCGCCGTGGCCAAACGCTTCCTGGGGGTTCTGGGAATCCGGGTAGAGAGCCACGTTCTGGCCATCGGGAAAGTTCGGGCCCGGCCTCCCGACCCCCTCCCCGATCCCCTGAACGAGGCAGCCGATGCCTCCCCTGTCCGGTGTCTGGACCCCGAGGCGGCCCAGGCCATGATGGCGGCTGTGGACCGGGCCAAGGACGAGGGCGACACCTTGGGGGGCGTGTTCGAGGTGGTGGCCCGGGGAGTGCCGGTGGGGCTGGGGAGCCACGTCTCCTGGGACCGGAAGCTGGACGGGCGCCTGGCCCAGGCGGTCATGTCGGTTCAGGCGGTGAAGGCGGTGGAGATCGGAGACGGGGTCCGGGGAGCTTCTCTGCCGGGATCCCAGGTGCACGACGCCATCGTCCGGGCGCCCCAGGAAATGCGCACCGGAGGCTTCCGGAGGCTCACGAACCGGGCCGGGGGCCTGGAGGGGGGGATCACCACGGGAGAGCCTTTGGTGGTGCGGGGGTACATGAAGCCCATTTCCACCCTCCGGAAGCCCCTGGCCAGCGTGGATTTGCGGGACGGCTCCGAAGCCAGGGCCGGGGTCGAACGGAGCGACGTGTGCGCTGTCCCCGCGGCGGCGGTGGTGGGGGAGGCCATGGTGGCCCTGGTTTTGGCCGACGCGGTGCTGGAGAAGTTCGGGGGGGACGCCATGGGGGAGGTGCGGGACAACCTGGAGCGGTATCTGGCCCGCCTGGCCGGCCGGGGGTTCGGGGAGCGGTGATGGCGGAGGAGAGTGTCCGGCGCGTCCTCCTCGTGGGGTTCATGGGAAGCGGAAAGACCCGCGTGGGCCGGCTCTTGGCCCGGCGCCTGGGTTGGAGGTTCCGGGATCTGGATGAGGAGGTCTCCGCCAGCGTGGGGCTCTCCGTGGCCGAGATCTTCCGCCGTTGGGGAGAAGGAGCCTTCCGGAAGTGGGAAGCCGAGGTCGGCGAGCGGCTCCTGAAGGAGGAGGAGGTGGTGGTGGCGTCGGGGGGTGGATGGGCGGCCGTGCCAGGCAGGCTGGCTACCCTTCCGCCGGGGACCCTTTCCGTGTGGCTTCGGGTTTCGGTGGAAGAAGCGGTCCGGCGGGCGTTGGCCGACGGTCCTGTCCGCCCCCTCCTTCAGGGGGGAGATCCCCTGGCCAGGGCCCGGGCCCTGTTCCGGGAGCGCGAGCCCTTCTACCGTCAGGCGGAGGTGGTCCTGGATGCCGACAGGGCCGATCCTCTGGAGCTGGCCGTACAAGTCGAACACCTGGTGCGCCGGGGAGGGGGGCCTTGGTCGCCTCCCTCCTCCGGAAAGTCGAGCCTGCATGAGTAGGGCAAAGAACAAGAAACGCCTGGTCATCGTGGAATCCCCGGCCAAGGCCCGGACCCTGTCCCGGTACTTGGGTGAAGGTTACGAAGTGGCGGCGTCGGTAGGCCACGTCCGGGACCTCCCCGACAAAGAGCTGGGCGTGGATATCGAGGGCGGTTTCGAGCCCAAGTACGTCACCATCCGGGGCAAGGGGAAGGTGCTCCAGGAACTCCGAGCCCGGGCCCGCCAGGCGGAAGGGATCATCCTGGCCACCGACCCCGACCGGGAGGGAGAGGCCATCGCTTTCCATGTGGCGGACCATTTGGGCTATCAGAAGGATCCGCACCGTTTCCAGCGGGTGACCTTCCACGAGATCACCCCCGAGGCGGTGCGGCGGGCCATGCGCCACCCCACCGGCCTGGACATGCACAAGGTGGAGGCTCAGCAGGCCCGGCGGATCCTGGACCGCCTCGTGGGCTACCAGGTGAGCCCTTTCCTCTGGAGGCCCATCCGCCCCGGCCTCTCGGCCGGACGGGTCCAGACCGTCGCTCTCCGCCTCATTACCGAGCGGGAAGACGAGATCGCCGCCTTCCGCTCCGAGGAGTACTGGTCGGTGGTGGCGCTCTTGGAGAAGGACGGCCAGGCCTTCGAGGCCAAGCTCCACCAGATCGACGGCAAGGCCTTCACCCTCCGCAACGAGGACGAGGCCCGGGGGGTGGTGGAAGAGGTGAAGGGTCTGCCCTTCGTGGTGACCCACCTGAAGCGGCGGGAGCGGCAAAAGAACCCGGCCGCCCCCTTCACCACCTCCACCCTCCAGCAGGAGGCCGCCAAACGGCTCCGGTTCTCGGTCCACCGGACCATGACGGTGGCCCAGCGTCTGTACGAAGGGGTAGACTTGGGGCCCCGAGGCACGGTGGGCCTCATCACCTATATGCGGACCGACTCCACCCGGGTGGCTCCCTCCGCCGTGGAGGGGGCCAGGAATTGGATCCGGCGGGAGTTCGGCGAACCTTTCCTGGCTCCTTATCCCCGTCTGTACCAGGGGAAACAGCAAAAGGGGGCTCAGGAAGCCCACGAGGCCATCCGCCCCACCCAGGTGCACCTCCACCCCGACGAGGTGAGAGCCTACCTTTCTGCGGACGAAGCCCAACTTTACGAGCTCATCTGGTTGCGTTTCGTTGCCAGCCAGATGGCCGCAGCGGTCTACGACACCACCACGGCGGATTTCCAGCTTCGGCGGACACCGGAAAGCCGGTTGTTCCTGTTTCGGGCCACGGGGTCGGTGGTGAAGTTTGCGGGGTTCACCCGACTCTACACGGAAGCTACGGAAGCCGGCGACCATCGGCGCCTGGACGACCTGGCCCCCCTTCCCGAACTCCGGGAGGGGGACCGGCCCCTCCTCCGGGAAATCCAGACCCACCAGCATTTCACCCAACCCCCTCCCCGCTACAGCGAGGCCAGCCTGGTCCGTGAGTTGGAACGCCTGGGGATCGGTCGCCCTTCGACCTATGCCCAGATCATCTCCACCCTTCTGGACCGCAAATACGTGGAGCTGGAAAAGGGGCGCTTCCGTCCCACCCCCCTGGGCGACACGGTGGCCAAACTCCTGGTGCGCGTTTTCCCCGACATCTTCGATGTGGCCTTTACGAGCAGGATGGAGGGGGAGCTGGACCGGGTGGAGGAGGGAGAAGTGGGATGGAGGGAGCTCTTGGAGCGCTTCTACCCGTCTTTCCGGGACCAGCTGGAGCGGGGGGAGGCCCAATCCGGGGAGATCATCAAGGAGATCCTGGAAGCCGCCGGCGAAACCTGCCCCCTCTGCGGCCGGCCCATGCAGGTCCGGTGGAACCGCTACGGCCGGTTCCTGGGTTGTAGCGCCTACCCCGAATGCCAGGGCACGCGGCCCTTGGATGGCGGCAAGAAGGAGGAACGACTCCTGGGAACCGACCCGGCCACGGGCCAGGAGGTCTGGGTCCGGAGCGGTCCCTATGGTCCTTATGTCCAACTGGGGCAGGGGGAGGGGGGAAAGAAACCCAAGCGGGTAAGCCTTCCCGAGGGGGTGGAGCCGGAAAAGTTGAGTCTTTCCGCCGCGTTGTTCCTCCTTTCCCTACCCCACCCTGTGGGGGTGGACCCCGCCACCGGCGAGGAGGTCACCCTGGGGATGGGGCGTTTCGGGCCCTACGTCAGGAAAGGCAAGGAGTTCCGGAATCTGAAGGATCCCGCCCTCCTCTTCCAGCTGGACCTGGAGGCGGCCCTGAAGCTGTTCGAAACCCCGCCCCAGAGGGAGGTCCTGAAGGAACTGGGGCACGATCCGGCCACGGGCAAGGCCTTGGTGGTCCTGGACGGGCGCTACGGCCCTTATGTCACCGACGGCGAAGTGAACGCCAGCCTTCCCAAAGGCGTTCTCCCTGACGAGGTCACCTTGCAAGAAGGGGCTGAGCTGGTGGCCAAGGCCCGGGCCCGGAGGCGTTGGACCGGGAGGTCCGGGACCAGAATGGGCACCGGCGGGGCCAAGAGAAGGGCACAAGCGGAGACCCCCGAGGCCGGGACCGCCAAGGCACCGAAGACGGAGGGGGGGGGCGCGGAGGCGCGGACCAGCAAGGGACGGACCGCCAAGGGAGGAGCCAGGAGGGGGGGGACCGGCCGGAAAAAAGGGGCAGGGGCCGAGGGGAAGGCCAAGTCGGCTGCTTCGAAGGCTTCCTCCCGAGGCGCCGGGAAGGCAGCCCGGCAG
>JAUQOX010000042.1 GCA_030550695.1 Gemmatimonadota bacterium
CCACGCAGGGCCGGAATCGGGGTTTGGAGGTGGAGATGCGGGTGGTGCCGGGTTTGGGACACACCCTCATGGTGGGGGCGGTGCTGGACGAGGTGGTGGCGTGGCTTCTGGCTCGCCCCGGTCCCCCTCAGGGGTACACCGGGGTCAGCCAGTGGGCGTACTTCGGGTTTTTCCCCGTGACGATGTCGAAATAGGCCTCCTGGATCCGCAAGGTGATGGGGCCTGGTCTGCCGTCTCCGATGGGGATCCGGTCCAGCTCCCGGATGGGGGTGACCTCCGCCGCCGTGCCGGTGAAGAAGGCCTCGTCGGCAATGTAGACCTCGTCCCGGGTGATGGGTCTTTCCCGGACGGGGATCCCCAAATCCTGACAGATGGCGAACACCGTGTTCCGGGTGATTCCGTTGAGGGCTCCAGCCGCCAAGTCCGGAGTGGCCACCACCCCTTTCCGGACGATGAAGACGTTCTCCCCGGCCCCCTCGCTCACGAAACCGTTCACGTCCAGCAGGAGGGCCTCGTCGTAGCCGTCTCCGGTGGCCTCCAGCCCGGCCAGGATGGAGTTCGTGTAGTTGCTCACGGACTTCGCCTGGGTCATGGTGATGTTCACATGGTGCCGGGCGTAGCTGGACGTCTTGACCCGAACGCCCTCCTTCAGGGCCTTTTCGCCCAAATAGGCTCCCCAAGGCCACGCGGCAATCATCATGTGGATGGAATTTCCGGTGGGGTTCACCCCCATTTTGCGGTCACCGATCCAGGCCAGGGGGCGGATGTAGCAGGCCTCGAGCCGGTTGACCCGGATGACCTCCAGCTGGGCTTCGAGGATCTGGTCGAAGGTGAAGGGGAGGGCCATGCGAAGGATCTTGGCACTGTTGAACAGCCGTTCCGTATGCTCGCGCAGGCGAAAGACGGCGGGTCCCGAGGGGGTGCGATAGGCCCGAACCCCTTCGAACACCCCGCAACCGTAGTGCAGGGTGTGGGTGAGGACGTGGACCTTGGCTTCCCGCCACTCTACGAATTCGCCGTCCATCCAGATCTTGCCGTCCCGATCGGCCATGGAAGCGGGCGTAGTCATCGAAGCCACCTCACAGGAGGGGTTGGAAGGTGGGGTGGGGGACCCTAGGGCACCGAGAGCCTCCCGGGGCCCGAGGGGCTCCCCCATCCAGGAGTCGGGGGCTATGGTAAGGGAGCGGTGGTTCCCTGTCGAGGGTGGTGGCCTCGCGAGGAGGTTCCGGCGTGGACAATCCTGAGGTGTCGGTGGGCCCCGGGGCCTCGGTCCTGGGCCAGGGAGGGGTGTCCCGGGAAAGCCTCCCGGACGTGCGGCCGAGGGAGTCGGCTCCCCCGCGCCTGGAGCCTTTGTGGCAGCGGGCGGCGGTGTTGGGCAGCCTGTGGGCGGGCTCGGAGATCGTGCTGGGGAGCTTCCTTCACAACTTGCGGGTCCCCCTCCGGGGCTTCCTGCTCACCGCCATTGCCGTAGCCGTCATGGCGGCTGGGCGGCGGACCTGGCCTCTCCCCGGCCTGGTGGTGAGGGCCGGTGCGGTGGCGGCCCTCATGAAGTCGGTCTCCCCCAGTGCCGTCCTCCTGGGCCCGATGCTGGCGATCGCTATGGAGGGCGCCCTCATGGAGGGGGGTTTGTGGGGGGGGTGGGGGGGGTGGGGAGGGTACCTGTTGGGAGGGGCCCTGGCCATGTCCTGGACCCTGGGGCAGAAGGTAGCGAGCCTTCTCATCACCTACGGCACGGATGTGGTGGGTCTCTATACGGCGGTGGTGGCTTGGGCCGAAAGGCAGGTGGGCCCCCTCCCCCTGGGCCGTTGGGGCCCTCTGTTGGTCCTTGCGGTCCTGAGTGTGGCTCTGGGGATGGCCGCGGCCTGGGCAGGGTATCGCTTGGGCGGGATGGGAGGCGAAGGAAAGCCGGTGGGGGTGGCGCTGCCCCTCGCGGGCGCTTCGTTGCCGCAGCCCTGGCGCAACCGCCTGGGAGGTCCGCCGGGGGGAGGCCCGCGGCCCCACCCTGTCCTGTTGGGGTTTTGGGGGGTGGTCCTCCCGGTGGGACTCTGGGCCATGAGCCGCCTGTTGTGGTGGGAGAAGGCCCTCGTGGCGGCGGCCGTGGCAATGGGGGTGGCCGCCCGCTACCGGCGGGGGCTCCGCCGCCTGAGCCGGCCGGAGTTCTGGGTAGGGCTCGTGGCGGTGACCCTGGCCGCAGGGGCTATCCTGGGCCTGTTGGGACCGGGGGGAGTGGGGTGGCGGGGAGGACTGGCCGTGGGTTTGGGAATGAGCGCCCACGCGGTTTTCGTAACCCTCTGTTTTGCGGCCCTCACCACGGAACTCACCCACCCGGCGGTGCGGAGGCTCTTGGAAAGACTGGGAGGGGGACGGCTTCATCAGGCCGTCCAAGCGGCTTTTGCCACCCTGCCGCTGGTGGTGGCGGCGCTGCCTTCCGGCCGGGAGTTCCTTCGGAGGCCGGGTCGGGCTCTGGCGGGTCTGCTCCCCCGGTTGGACCAATGGCTTTTGGGGTTGGGGGAGTCCTTCCTTGTGGTAGGGGTGGTTACCGGAGAGAAGGGGGGGGGGAAGACCACCCTGGTGGGCCAAGTGGTGGAGGCTCTGCGCCGGGAGGGGTTGCGGGTGGGGGGCGTGCTGACCCCGGGAACCCTCCGGGGCGGGCGGAGGTGGTCCTTTGAGCTCGTGGATGTGGGGAGCGACACGCGGCTTCCCATGGCGACCCGGGATCCGGCCAGTCCGTGGCCCAGGGTGGGGGCGTTCCATGTGAACCCCGAGGCCCTGGAGTTGGGGCGCCGCGCCCTCTCCCGGGAGCGGGTGGAACATTACGATCTGGTGGTGGTGGATGAGGTGGGGCCGTGGGAGCTGGCGGGGGAAGGGTGGGCCGAGGCCTTGGAAGGACTCCGGGGGAGCCGGGTTCCTCTTTTGTTGGTGGTCAGGAAGGAGCTCCTTTCCGAGGTCCTGGGCCGGTTGGCCCCCGGAGGTACGGCGGTTTGGAAGGCGGGGCCAGGGGTGCAAGCGGCTCAGGTGGCGGCGGGCCTGGGGAGGGTCTTGAGGGGCTTCGAGTGAGGGGGGATCTTGAGCGGAAGGGCCGGAGTCTGCGACGGGTGCCTCCGGCCTCCTTCCGGGCCCAGAGGAACGATCCTGGATTGCGGGAAAGGAGAAACGGCGCGATGGCGCGGGGCTTAGAGCGGAAACCGTGTTCGGTGGGGGGACGGGGGCTCGTGGTGGGCATGGTGGGCCTCCTGGCGGGTGCCGGGGGGGTCTGGGGACAGACGTCGGCCTCGGGGGGAGGAGCAGGGGGCGGGGGGGCGGCGGATCCGGTTGCCTTCGTGGCCCGGGATTCCCTCTGGATCCTCGGGGCCTTCCGGACCCTGGCCCATGACTCCATGGAGGGGCGTCGGGTGGGGACGCCGGGCGGGGCGCGGGCCCGGGCCTTTTTGGTGGAAACCTTCCGGGCCATCGGTCTCCAGGAGCCCCCGGCGGGCTACGTGCAGGACTTTTCCGGCCGGGGCCGGCGCGACACCACCCAGGTCATCCAGGGGGCCAACGTGGTGGGTTACCTCGCCGGCAGCCAGCCTGAGCTGGGGGCCATCGTGCTTACCGCCCATTACGACCATCTGGGGATCCGGCCGCCCCGGCCCGATGCCCCCCCCGAGGCCCAGGGCGATTCGATCTACAACGGGGCCGACGACAACGCTTCCGGAGTGACGGGGCTTTTGGCCGCGGCCCGGTACTTTGCCGCCCATCCTCCCCGTCACACCTTGGTTTTCGCGGCCCTGGACGCCGAAGAAGCCGGGATGCACGGGGCCCGGGACTTCGTAGCCCGAGGGTGGCCCGAACGGATCGTCCTGAACGTGAACCTGGACATGATTTCCCGGAGTGACTCGGTGCTGTGGGTGGCGGGAACCTACCATTACCCCCACTTGAGACCTCTGCTGGATGGGGTGAGGGGGGTTGGACGGGTGGTCCTGCGGTTCGGGCACGACGAGCCGGGAGTCCAAGGGATGGACGATTGGACCCGGTCCTCGGATCATGCGGCCTTCCACGCCCGGGGGATCCCCTTCCTGTATCTCGGAGTGGAAGACCACCCCGACTACCACCGGGCCACCGACGAGTTCGAGCGGGTGGACCCGGCGTTCTTCCTGGACGCTGTCCGTACGGTGCTGACGGTGGTCGCGGCTCTGGATCGTCGGCTGGAGGGGTCATGATCTGGTCGGTTCCCCAAGAGGTGGACCGGGAAATCTGGCATGCCAACCGCTCCCTGGTCCTGCTTTACCCCCTGGAGCCTTTCGTAGCGTGGGCCCGTCAGTTCCGGGAGCCGGGGGAAGGGGAGGAGGAGCTGGAGGCGGCCATCACCCGGCCCTTCCCTTTCCTGGTGCCCTTGTTCGATGAGGTGGAAGAGGTCTGGGACTGGGTGGAGTCGAACCACGCCCTCCTCATGGAGACCGCCCTGTGGCTGTGGACCCCCGACGAGTCCCGCTGGCCGGAAGACCGGTCCCTGGAGCGGTTCCATGAATGGTTCGAAGTTCAGATCCTGGAACCGCCATGGGACGTGGTCTCGGAACCCCTCCACAGCAACCCTCCCCCTGCGGAGCCGAATCGCTGGGATTGATTCCTGGACCGGCGCCTTCGGCCCCTTCCCCTCTCCGACTTGGACCGGGCCGTCGCTTGGGCCCCTGACGGCCGGCTACACGGGGGGGTGGGGGCGAGGGGGGGGAACTTCCCGCACCCAGTTCTGTAAAAAAAAATCCTCCGTCCCCCTCTCTTCCTCCACTTTCCGAACGCGGGAGGACGTATGCCCGTCCGGCTTGCACCTGTGGGGCTGGCCATGATCGTCCTGGTGGGCCTGATGGTGGTTCCCCCCCGGGCCCTGGCCCAAGAACCCCCCTCTTTCCTCCCCCCCGGCACCGAGGCCCCGGACATCCAGGTGGTAGGAGCCACCCGCTACGGGGTTCTGGCGGAACCCGTCCGCCTGAGCCAATTCCGGGGCAAGACGGTGGTCCTGGCCTTCTTCTTCCGGGCCCGGACCCCCGGCTGAACGGTGCAGATGCAAGCGTACCGGGATCAGTACGCCAGCCTGTTCCGTAATGGCCGCAACCTTGTTCTCGTGGGCATCTCCAACGACTCCCCCGAAGTCCTGGCCGCATGGGCCCGGGACGACGACTTCCCCTTCCTGTTCGGAAGCGATCCCACGGGGGCGGCCTATGCCGCCTTCGGTGGCAACCCCAGGGATGACGGGATGGCGGGAAGCAGGGCGGTGGTGGTGGTGGGCCCCGACGGGCGGATCGCCCACGTCATGCCCCGCTTCAACCAGGTGGACCCCGCGGCCTATGAAGAACTGAAGGCCGCCATCGAGCGGGTTACTCCGGGGGGGGAAGGTTAGCGTCTACCCCTCCGCCGGTTTCCCTCCACCCTTCCTGGGCTTGCCCGTTCCCCCAGGAAGGGGGCCGGCCACCCGCCGAAGGGGCCCCTGGCGGGGGATCCCCCCAAGGGGGTCGGCCTCCGCAGAACCTAGCCGGAACCCAGGAGACGCTCCACGGCCCCTACCAGGTCCTGGCCGCGGCCCACTCCGGTGTAGGCCACCTTCCCTTCCCGGTCCAGGATCACCACGATGGAGGTGGTCCCTGCCTGGTAGGCCCTCACCGCCTCGCCCCGAACGTCCCAAAGGAAAGGGTAGCCCGGGCGGTGTTCCTCCACATGGCGTTGGACCCGTCGGAGGGTCTGCCCCACCGCCACGGCCACGGCCACCACCTGCACCTGGTCCGGCCACCGGGAGCGGAGGGCCTGGAGCTGGGGGGAGAGGGCTTCGCAGTTCTCGCACCAGGAGGCCCAGAACTCGATGACCGTGAGCTTTCCCCTCTGCACGTAATCCAAGAGCTGGACCGGCCGGCCCTCCAGATCCTGCAAGGCTGCCGGAGGCGCCGGGGTCCCCAGGGGGAGGGAGACCCCTTGCCCCGCTCCCGGAGCCGCCAAGACCCCCGACGCCGCCCAGAGGAGGAGGAGGAGACCTCCGGCGGCCACGGCTGTTCCTCCTGTCCTGAGAGACCTGGAAGGGAGTCCCCCCGGGGCCTTCGCGCTACGATCCATACCTCTCCTTCCCTCCACCGAAAGTGATGCCCTCCGACAACGGCCAGGGCGGCCCTCAAAAGTGATAGCCGGCCTGGACGAAATAGTATTGGGCCATGGCCAGCATGAGCATTCCCGCGCCCTTCTTGACCCACACCATCCATCTACCGGAGCGGGGAAGAAGCACCAGGACGCCGGAAAAAAGACCCACCAAAACCAGCAGGGCCGACATTCCCAAGGAGAAGACGAACAGATACAGAAACCCCATAAGGCCCGCTTGGGTGGCGGCCACCCAGGTGAGGACCACGGCAAAGGCCGGGGCCCCACAGGGAGCGGCCACCATTCCCGACGAGGCTCCCAGGAGGAAGACGGCCCCGTACGAACCGCCCCTCCGGACAGCGGCCCCCTGCAGCAGGCGCCGGGGCACCGGAACGGGGAAAACCTCCAACATGAAGAGGGCGAAGAGCAAAAGAAGATTCCCCACCGCCAGGAGGGCCCAGGGGGAAGAACTGACGGAACCGAAAAGGCTTCCCGAAAGGCCCGCCAGCAGGCCCAGAAGGGCATAGAAAAGGGCCAAGCCCAGGACATAGGTCAGGGTGAGGCCGGCCGTCCGCCACCGGCTTTGTCCGGCGCGGGCCGTGCCGGCAATCACAGAGGCCGTGATGGGGATCATGGGGTAGATGCAGGGCGTCAGGCTGGTGAGCAGCCCCGCACCGAAAAGGACGGCCAGAGCCACAGCGGGCCGGGTGGAGAGAACCTCCGGCAGAAGGGTTTCCATTATTCCAAGGCCTCCCGAAGGACCGGCAGGGGAGGACGGCGCAAGAGGTTGAGACTCCCCACAAGACCCACCACCACGGTGAGGGTTCCCACGGCGGCCCAAAGGAGGATCAAGGTGCCCCATGGGGGCGAGAACTCCATGCGAAACAGGCGGGTCGCCAACAGGGACGAGGCTCCCCAGGCCAGAGCCAGACCTGCCGCTGCCGACAGGGTTCCCAAGGTGACATACTCGGCCCAGAGGACTCCCAAGATCTGGCGCCGCCGGGCGCCGAGGGTTTTCAGGAGGGCCAGTTCCCGCATGCGCTGCAGGCGGGACACGGAGAGCGCCCCCATCAGGACCAGGGTCCCGGCCCCCGCGGCAAAGAACCCCAGGAAGGCCACGGCCTGCCGGACCCTTCGAAGGATTCCCTCCACCGACTCCTGGATCCGGGCGACCTCCAAGAGGGAGACGTTGGGAAAGGCCTCCACGACGGTTCGCTGGAAAAGGCCCCTGGCGGCAGGGTCGGGAATGCGGAGGAGCATGACCAGGGTATGGGGAATCTCGTCCAGCACCCCCGGTTCGAAGACCACGAAAAAGTTGGGCTCGGGCCGGCTCCACGTCACCCGCCGCAAGCTGGTCACCACCGAGGGGACCTCCGTTCCCGAAACGGCCCAGGTGATGGTGTCCCCCAAGGAGACTCCCAGATCCTCGGCCGCCTCCGCCTCCAGGGAGATCCTGGCCAACTGCCCCGCCTCGACGGTGCTGGTGTCCTCGATCCCGGGCGTTCCGTCCCACCAGCGTCCCGCCACCAGGGTCTCCCCTCCGGTGAGGTGGCTGCGGAAGGTGCTCCGGTACTCCCGCCTCAGGGCCCATCCGGAGGGGCGGTTGGGTCCGGCCGTGTCGCCCCGGATCTGGGCCACGGCGCGGCCGTTGACGGCCCGGATGCGGGCGGGAACGATCGGCACGGTCTCCGCCTTCACCCCTTCGTCTGCGGGAAGCAGGGACTCGATCTCCTTGACCTGGTCCTGCCGAACGTCGAAGAGGAGCACCTGGGGGCGCCCTTCCGCGAAGGACACGTCCAGGGATCGCAAAAGGGTGCCCTGGACCTGGAGGACGGTGCCCACCACGAAGACTCCGAACCCCAGGGCCAGAACCACGGCCAGGGTCTGGTTGCGGGGGCGGAACAGGTTGGACACCCCTTGACGGACGGGGTAGGGAGCCCAGGAAGGGAAGAAGCGGCGCACCAGTCGGGTCAGCCCCCAACCCACTGCCGTCAGGGTCAGCCCTACCGCCGTGAGCCCCACCAGGAAGGCCAGACCTACCGGGGGTGCAGGAGCCTCCCGGACGCACAGGAAGAGCAAAGCCGCGCCCAGGGCGGAATACGCCGTCACCCGCAGGGGATCGAAACGGGGTGAAGCCCCCTCGAAGTCCTGCCGCAAGGCCTGGAGAGGGGGGACGTGGCGTACCTCCAAAAGGGGGATCAGGGAGAACAAGGAAGCGACGCCGGCGCCGATCCCCAGCCCCCAGAGGGCTGCCTCCGGGGAGGCCCGGACGATCACCGGCAGGGGGGAAACCTCCCGGAGCAGGATCGGCAAAAGGTGCTGGATGCCCATCCCCAACCCCACCCCCACCGCAGCCCCGGCCACCCCCAGGCCGGCGGCCTGGAGGAGGTAGGCTCCGAGAAGGCTCCATGGGTCGGCACCCAGGCACCGGAGCACCGCCACGGAACTCCTCCGCCCCCTCATGTACCCATGGACGGCGCTGGCCACCCCCACCCCCCCCAGAAAGAGGGCCCCCAGTCCCATCAACCCCAAAAACCTCCCCAAGAACCTTACCCCGTCCGCCAGCTCGTCGGCCTGTTCCTCCGCAAGGGTGTAGCTCACCCGGCCCTGGCGGAGCAAGGGGCGGTAACGCTCCCGAAGGGCCTCCCGGGCGGCCCGGTCCGGGAGCTCGAAAAACACCTGATGGCGGGCCCACCCCCCCAGGCCGGCAACCCGGGCTTCCCGGAACGTCTCCAGGGAGACGAACAGCCGGGGGCCCAAGGCGGTCTGAAAACCCAGATCGGTGGGAAAGTCTTCCACCGTTCCCAGGAGCACCACGCGGCCCTCCCCAAGGCGGAGCGTGTCGCCGGGCCGGACCCCCATCTGGGCCAACAGGGGGGGGTCCGCCAGGGCTGCGGGTTCCTCGAGGTGACGACCCCATAACCCGGGCGGGTTCGTCCGCACCGCGCCGTAGAAGGGGTACCCACCCTCCCCGGCCTGGACTTGAACCAGGCGTACGGCACCGCTGCCGGGCGCCACGACCATGGACAGGGAGGTCTGGACCCGGGCCAGGGGGACCCCGGCGGCGGCCAGGGAGTCCAGGAGCCGATCCAGGGGATCGGGGAAGGCGCGGAAGGAGGCCAGCCGGGCGTCGGCCCCCATGAGCACGGTGGCTTCCTCCCGGACCGAACGGGCCACGTCGTCCCGGAAGGAGCGAATGGCCACGAGGGCCGCCACCCCCAGGGCGATGGAGGCGAGGTAGGCCCCCACCCTCCCCAACGCCGACCGGCCTTCCCGGTAAGCCAGCCGGGCGACGAAGCCGGCCCTCACACTCCCCCCCGGCGGTCCTCCACGATCCGGCCCGCCGCCAGGCGGATCACCCGATGGGCCCTTTGGGCCAGGGCCGGGTTGTGGGTTACCAGCACCAGGGTGGTTCGGGCCTCCCGGTTCAGTTCCTCCAGCAGGGAAGCCACGACGCCCCCGTTTTCCGCATCCAGGTTTCCCGTGGGCTCGTCGGCGAAGAGGATCTTGGGCCCATGGACGAAGGCCCGGGCAAGGGCCACCCTCTGTTGCTCTCCCCCGGAGAGCTGGGCGGGGTAGTGGTCCAGCCGATCTCCCAGTCCCACCCGCTCCAACAGGCTTTGGGCCCTTTGGCGGGCGCCCCGCCCCTTGCCCTGGAGCTCCAGGGGAACCATCACGTTTTCCAGGGCGGTGAGGGTCGGGAGAAGGTGGAAGGTCTGGAACACGAACCCCACCGTCCTGGCTCTGAACTCCGCCCGTTCATCTTCCGTCAGGGCAAACAGGTCCTGGCCGTCCAGGAGCACCCGTCCCGCCGTAGGACTGTCCAGGCCTGCCAAGAGACCCAGGAGGGTGGTCTTCCCGCTTCCGGAAGGACCCACCACGGCCACAAAGGATTCCGGCTCTACGCTGAGGTCGATGGACCGGAGGACCTGGAGGGGACGTCCCCCACTCGAGTAGGTCTTGCTGAGTCCCTGGGCCAGGATCATGGCTGGCATGGTGGTCCTCCCATGGGTCCTGCTGGCACCGGACGGCGTTCCCCGGCCCCCCTCCGTCGGCCCGCCCCCGGTCGTGGTTGGGGGGCGTTTCCAGAACTCCGCCGGGTCCCTAGCTTCGAGGGAGAAGGGGACTTTTTCCGAAGCCGTCGGCAAGGGGATTCCCACCAGGAGAGTTCTATGTCCGAGAGCGTGGAGCGAGGGGCCCGCCGCATCCTGGGGCGGACCGTCCCTGAACTCGCGGCCTGGGCCGTCGCCCTGTTGGTACTCGTGGTGTTCTTCCTGCAGAACCGCTCGGTGGTCCGAGTCCGCATGCTCCTCTGGACCGTGGAAACGCCCCTCATCTGGGCTCTCCTGGTGGCAGCGGCCCTGGGGTTCCTCCTGGGAGCCTTCCGGATTCGAATCACCCGCCGGGGCTGACCAAGGCGTTGTCTCCTTCCAGGGTCCAGGGAAGGTCGTCGCCCCCCCCGCCTCCCCGCCAGGGGCCCAGGGGAGCAAAGGGGTTTCGGACCTGGGGAGGGAGCCGCTCCCACTGCTCCTCGGTGAGGATCCGTCGGACCTCCTCGAGGGCTGCCGTGACCTCGCGCCGATAGGCCTCCGCCTGGGGCTGGAGCTCCTGGAAGAGCCGGGTCAGGGCGGCCGCGTCGGTGAGCTGCGCTCCCTGAAGCCGCTGGGCCAACTCGTTCCGGCGGGCTGCCAGCTTCACCTGCAGGCTGTCGGCCAAGGGCTGCAAGCGGCCCACCTGCTCCTCGGTGAGGGACAGACTGTCCTTCCGTTCCAGGACCATCAGCACGGGGTTGGCCAAGAACCGCTCGAAGAGGGACTGCGGCCCCGCCCCCCCTCCCCCCCGGGTGACGCCGGCGGCGCCCGACAGGCCCTGGGCTCCGCCCCTCGGGGCGGCCCCTCCCAAGAGGGCCTCCAACCCGCCCCCCTGGAGGAGGGCGCCGGCTCCCCGCAACAGGTCCTCCAGTCCCCCCCCTCGGCCCCCGCTCCCGGCCAAGGCTCCCAAGGCCCCGAGGTTCCCCAGGCCCCCCAAAAAGCCACCGGGATCGCGCCCCACCCGGAGCTGGGCCTGGAGCACCAGTTGGAAGGGCGCCCCCTGGCTGAAGCGCTGGGAGCGGGACCGGCCGAACTGCTCGTTCACGTCGTAGCGGAAAGTCAGGGTCGCGGGATCGAAGCTCCGGGGATAGAGGAGGGTGGGATCGGCCCGGTTGGGCTGGCCCCAACCGCGGAGGTTCTGCTTCCCGTGGAAGAGTTGGTCCAGAGCGGCAGGCACGTTGGAAAGATCGGCCGAAAGGGTGAGCCGCCGTCCCATCCGAGGCAGCTCCGGCGTAAGGGACAGCCGCATGTCGAGGGAGTGGGTCCACGGGTTCCTGCAGCTGTTCCGCCCGGCGATGGTTCCCATCTGGGACTCGAGGCAGTCCCGAACCCGTCCGGGGGCCCGATCCAGGAGGCGCTGCATTCCCGCCGCCAGCTCCGGGTCGGCGGTGGCAAGGGGGTCGAAGATGAAAGCCCGATCGTTCCTGGCGCCGTCGCCGTTGATGTCGCTCCCCACCAGGGGGGTGAAAGGAGCCCCGGAGGTCAGGCGGCCGATGAGGGTGAGCTGGAGGGAAGGACGGGCCGGCCAGGCCATGATGGCGGAGAAGGAGTGCCGCCGGTCGTTGTTGCTGGGAGCCCATTCCGGCCGGTTGGGGTTCCCCGCCGTGGGGGTGGAGGCGAATCCGCCGCCGCTGAACCCTCCGAAGGCGCCGCCGAGAAGCCCGCTCCCCGAAAACCCCGACTGATCCCGGACAAAGCCCAGGGTATAGCTCCCCTGCAGGAAGATCCGCTGCCAGGGAAGCATTCCGTTCAGCCGGAGGGTGAACTGGTGGGCCTCGGACGACAGATCCGATACATACTCGTAGACATTGCCGAAGGACCGGTCCACCCTGGAAGAGAGGTAGGAGACCCGGGCCGTGGAGGGCACAATGGCCGACGGGTCGCCGAAGAAAGGCCGCCCCTCCGCGGGCAGGAGAAAAGTCTTGCCCTCGTCCAGGTTGAGGTCCCGCACCCGGTAGAGGTTCACCCCCCTGGCGTAGGTGTAGTCCAGGTTCAGGGGGAGCTGTCGCCC
Organism: Gemmatimonadota bacterium; assembly: GCA_030550695.1. Taxonomy (GTDB): domain Bacteria; phylum Gemmatimonadota; class Gemmatimonadetes; order Longimicrobiales; family Gaopeijiaceae; genus JAUQOX01. The sequence goes on from JAUQOX010000042.1 coordinate 12,199, forward strand.
TGCCAAAGACACGGGAAGCTCGAAACCCAGATTGGCCCGCCAGGACCCGGGGGAGCGGAAGGAGGGGTGAAACACCGTCACCGAGGGCTGGCGGGCGCTCTGCAAGGGTGACGAGCCCATTCCCCCGTCGAGGCAGCGGGTGGGGATGGTGGAGGGGTCCTGCCTATAGGCGTTCCAGTCCGGGATGGGAACCGCCGAGCCGATGCAGTAGAGGGACACCTCGCTTCCGGGAAGTCCGGTCTGCTGCATGGCTGCAGCGAACAGGTTCGCCGGTACGGCCCCCGCGAAAAGCCCCACCCCACCCCGCACCACCCGGGTCGCCGCGCCCCGGGGGCTCAGCCGGTAACTGAAGCCCAGGCGGGGGCTCACGACGAGGGTGGAGGGGAACCGGTCCGTCCTCCGCCCGAAGACTTCCTCCACCGCGGGGTTGAACTCGGGGGTGTCGCTGAAGCGATAACTGTCCAGGCGGAGCCCCAAGGTGAGCTGCAGGGGCTCGGTGGGCCGCCAGGTGTCGCTGATCCAGGCGGCCCCCGTCAGACCGCCCCCTTCCCGTTTCCTGGGCGTAAGGGCCCGACTGAAAGCACTGGGCCGGTTGGCTTCGAAGTCCTCCAGGGAGTTGAAGGTGAAAGTCCCGAAGACGTCGTTCTGGTTGATGCTGGCAAAGCGGTTGACGCTCACCTCCACCCCCGCCCGCACCCGGTGGCTCAGGCCCAAGAGAGTGCCGGTCTCGTTCCGCAATGCCCACCGTTTCTCGGAAGTTTCCGTGGGGAGGGACCGGTCTCCGCCGAACACCAGGTTGCCCACAGCCACAGAGCCGTCGTCCAGCTCCGACACCACCCGGATCCGTCCTTCCGGAATGGGAAGAAAGGCCCGGGTGTCGCTGGAACTCCGGAAACCCGACATCATGAACTCGTTGGTCCAGGAGCCGCCGAGGCGGGAAGTGAGCTGAAGGGCGGCGTCGAACCGGTTGCTCTCCTGTTCGCCTCCGTTGTGCCGGAGATCGAAGGGCGAGATCCGGGTGCTGTCCTGTCCCGCCAGGTTCACGTTGGTCCGGAACATCAGGGTGTGGCTCGGCGTGACGTTCCAGTCTCCCCGGGCCTGGAAGGCCAGGCTCCGGTTCCGGTTGGCATAGGGGCCGGTGAGACCGTCGAGGGGAAAGCCTTGGGCAGCGAGAATCCCCAGAAACCGCCCCACGGAGTCCGAGGCCACGCCCATGCGCTGGGAGGACAGCTCATCCCCGGGAGCCATGGCCAAAAGGTCGGTCCGACGGTGGTTCAGGGCGAAGGAGACGTTGTAGAACAGCTTGTTCCGCACCAAAGGACCCCCATACCCTCCGCTCAGCCTGTGCTGGGTGGCGGCGTTTCCCAAGGGCGAGCGGGATGGGTTCCCCGAGAGGGCGGCGTCCCGAAGCTGATAGGTAAAAGATCCGGTGGCAAAGTTGTTCCCCCGGGCCGTGGTCATGGCCACCAGCCCGCCGGCGAACCCGCCCCGGGAGGCGTCGAAGGTGCTGGTGACCACGCGGGTGCGCCGCAGGCCCTCCAAGGGCAGGTCCAGACCTCCTCCGCCGGCCAGGAGGGAGGCCACGGACATGCCGTCCAGGGTGATCTGGTTCAAGGCATCGCTCATCCCCGCCACCGAGAACCCGAGCCGCCCCTCCACGGAGTCGGCCAGGGTCTGGACGGTGCCGGAGGCCAAGAGGGCCAGGGTGACGGGATCGAAATCCGGCAGGGGAAGGCGCGCCAGAAGGTCGGTGGGGAGTTCCTGGGTCCTTTCACCCGTGTTGGCCGCGGTGGGCGGAGTCGGGCGACCCCTTACGGTGATTCCCTCCAGCTCGATGGCTTGGGGGCGCAGGACCACGTCGGTGAGGAGGACCTCTTCGTCCGCCTCCCGGCGCACCAACAGGACCTGGTCGGCCATCCCCAGGAAGCTCACCCGGAGTTGGTAGATTCCGCCGCCGTCGGCGAACAGGATCATGTAACGCCCGTTGTTCCCGGTGAGGACGCTCCGGGAGACGCCCGTCTCCAGGGAGGTGGCGATGACGGTGGCCCCGGCGATGGGCTTGCCCTCCTGGTCCACCACGCGCCCCGAGAGGATGTCGGATTGAGCCGCCAAAGGGAGGGGGATGGAGAGGCAGAGGACCGGCAGAAGGATCCTGGAGAGGGTTGGCAAAAAACGGAGCATGGAATCTCGCATGACGATGGCGGGTGAAGGCGGAGTCCTAACAGACCCAATACGTCTCAGGACGACATCCGAAGACAAGAACCCCCCCCGCGGGCGTTAAGGTCCGCGGGGGGGGCTGAAGAGGACGTGTGGAAAGTGCTTACGGGAGCGTCCGGGTCCGGGATACCTCCCTTCCGCACACGGTTCCGGTGAGGGTGAAGGTCTTGGTGGCGGGGTCGAAGCTCTCCGTCACGTTGATCTCACAGGTCCGGGACCGATCGCCCACCGTGGTGGTGGTGCTACCGGTGCGGGTGGCCGACCACGACAGAAGGACCCTGGGCTCTCCCCGATTGGCCGGCAACTGGTAGGACGCGGTGCCGGCATTGGTCACGCTCCCGTCCACGACCACCGTGAAGGTTTTCCCGGCCCGCTCCCGCTCCGAAGTGCAAGCCGCGTGGGTGTGGGTGGCGGTCCATTGGGTGGTGAGGACCTTGGTGGCCTCGTTCACGGAGAAGTCATGGGAGGCGGTGAAGGTCATGCTCCCACCGCCAGGGCAAGGGAGGGTCCTGTTGAAGGTCCGGCTTCCGGAGGCCGGGTCCGCCACAGCCAAGCCCACGGCGGCGACCCCCATGTCCGACACCAGGGAAGCCACCATGACGGCTTCCTCCCGGGACAGGGAACCGTTCTCCCCCGGCCCCGACGCATCCTGACACGCCGCCAGGACCAGCGCAGACACCAACACAACCCCGAAAGCCTTGGTCACCACACGATCCCCCTGGAACATGCTCCACCTCCTGTTGCGCACACTTGGGTGAGGAAACCCACGAGTCGTATTCCGAGATTGCCGCGGCCGACCGGACGGGCCCTCCGACGGCTTTCCGGTGCCGTGGGATCCCTCCGGCCCTCCCCCGCCCGTGTTCCCGCGGTCCCCGGAAGAAATCTTACGTCGCCTGCCGGTCGGCTGGAAATCCGGGGGGCGAGCCGGGCGACCCCCCTGCCCCGCTCACCCCTTCTGCACCCTCTGTTGATGCCCGAAAAAGCCCGGATGTTAAGTCCACTGCAACAGGCGGCGTTCCCCCTCCAGGGCCCGGATCTCCGTGACGTCCTGGGTCACCTCGAGGCAACCGAGGTACTTTCCGTCGAGGTTCCGCACGGCGAAGTAGCGGATGTGGACGAACCTCCCTTGTAGGGTGATCCAGAACTCGGCCACGTCCCGTTCCCCGGCGGCGAAGGCCCTGAGGATTTCCCGGACCATGTGGACGCTCTTCGGCGGATGGCAGTTTTCCACATGGCGCCCGATGGCTGCGGGGGT
>JAUQOX010000291.1 GCA_030550695.1 Gemmatimonadota bacterium
GTAACTGGATCGCCTGACCCACGAGTACACCGACAAGATCGACGAGGCCCTCAAGCGGAAGGAAGAAGAGGTGATGACCCTTTAGGGGGAGGTGGGGGCGGGCCCTGTGGGAGGGACGCCCCCCGGCCTTTGACGATGAACCCCCGGCCCACGATCTTCCCCCCATGACCTCGGACCTTCTGGAGCAGATTCGGCAGTCGGCCCGAATCCCTCGCCATGTGGCCATCATCATGGACGGGAACGGGCGATGGGCCCTGCAAAGGGGTTTGCCCCGCCACGCGGGGCATCGGGAGGGGATGAAGGCTGTCCGGCAAGCCTTGGAAGGGGCCGTGGAGGTAGGGGTGCAGGTCCTGACCCTGTTCGCCTTCTCCACCCAGAACTGGCAGCGGCCTCCCCAGGAGATCTCGGCCCTGATGTCGCTCCTCGAGGTCTATGCCCGGAAGGAAAAGGCCGAACTCAAGCGAAGGGGCGTGAGGGTGCGGGTGCTGGGGGATCTGGACAGGCTTTCCCCCGGCACCCGGAGGGCGGTCCAAGGGATCATGAAGGCCACGGAGGGGGGCAAGACCCTTCAATTGAACCTGATGATCTCCTACTCGGGTCGGGATGAAATCCTTTGGGCGGCCCGGCAGTTGGCGGTAGAGGTCCGGGAAGGTCGGAAACGCCCCGAGGAGATCGACGAAAGCACGTTCCAGGAGTATCTGTTCACCCGGGGACTCCCCGATCCGGACCTCCTGATCCGCACCTCCGGCGAGCTGCGCATCAGCAACTTCATGCTCTGGCAACTGGCCTACACGGAGATCTACGTCACACCTGTCCTCTGGCCGGACTTCACCCGGGAGGACTTCTTCGCCGCCATTGCGGACTTCCAACGGCGCCAGCGGCGATTCGGGCGGGTGGACGCGACCTAGCCCATGAGCCCTCGGTCCGCGAATCAAGAACTCCTCCATCGCTGGGCGGTGGCCGCCTTCGGGATTCCCCTGGCGGTATGGGTGGTATGGGAAGGGGGCTGGACCCTGGCGGCGGTCCTGGCCGTGGCAGCCGGGCTTTCCGCCAGGGAAACCTTTGCCCTGGCCGAGCTCCGGGGGCTGAAACCCTTCGGAGGACTCGGGGTGGGGGCGGCGTCGGCCCTGGTCCTGGTGGCGGGGGCGGCCCCGTCGTTCTCCGAGGCGGCGCCCCTCCAATGGGGTCTTGTCTCGGGGCTCGTGATCCTCTCCCTGATCTTGGCTCTTTTCCTCCGTTGGCCGGGGGGAAGTCCCCTGGGAGGAGCCGCGGTTACCCTCTTGGGTAGCCTCTACCCCGGCGCCTGCCTCTCCTTCGGAGTCTTTCTCCGGCACCTCCCCCCCCGGGGGGGGGAGAGTCTTGCGGGGACCGGCTGGGAGGGAGCCCTCCCCCTCCTGGCGGTCCTGGCCGTCACCTGGACGGGAGATGCTCTGGCCCTGTTCCTGGGCAGGCGGTTCGGACGGAAGAAGCTCCTCCCCCAGGTGAGTCCCCACAAAACCGTGGTAGGGTCTTTCGCCAGCCTGGCGGGGTCCCTCCTGTTGGGGGGAGTACTGGGGTGGGCGGTCCTCCGGTTCCATCCCTCGCCGTCGGCCTCGATCCTGTTGGGGGCCTTGCTGGGACTCCTCCTTTCCCTGGGAGCCCAATTGGGCGATCTGGCGGAATCGGCTCTCAAGAGGGAGGCCGGGGTAAAGGATTCCGGGCGGCTCCTCCCGGGCCACGGCGGTGCCCTGGACCGGTTCGACGCCTTGCTGGTGAACTTCCCTCTGGCTTTCCTGTTCTTCGTGGCGCTGGAGTTCTTCGGGTGATCGGTGTGGCCGTATTGGGCTCCACGGGGTCTGTGGGGCGGAGCACGCTGGAGGTGGTGAGCCGCCACCGGGACCGCTTCGAACTCGTGGCCTTGGCGGCGCATCGTTCCCTGGAGGCTTTGGCCGACCAGGTAGCCCGGTACCGCCCCAAGGCGGCGGTTCTGGCCCGGGAGGAAACCTCCCCTCCCCCCCTCGAGACTTTGCCCAGGGCGGAGTGGGGGTGGGGAAAGGAGGCCCTGTTGGAGCTCACCCGGCGCCCTGACGTGGACGTGGTGGTCAATGCGTTGGTAGGTTCGGCGGGGCTGGAACCCACGCTCGCCGCTTTGGAGGCCGGCAAACGCTTGGCCCTGGCCAACAAGGAGAGCCTGGTGGCGGGGGGGGACCTTGTGATGGCGGCCGAGCGCCGGGGGGGTGGGAAGCTGATCCCGGTGGACAGTGAGCACAGCGCCATCTTCCAATGCCTGGCGGGTTCTTCCGTGGCCTCGGTGGCACGGATGATCCTCACGGCGTCGGGTGGGCCCTTCCGAGGGTGGAGCGCCGACCAGCTGTGGAACGCTACGCCCTCGCAGGCCCTGAATCACCCCACCTGGAGCATGGGGGCGAAGATCACCATCGATTCGGCCACCCTGGCCAACAAGGCCCTGGAACTCATCGAGGCCCACTTCCTCTACGGCGTGGACTATGATCGCCTGGAGGTGGTGGTCCACCCCCAGTCCATTGTCCATTCTTTCGTGGAGTTCCTGGACGGGTCGGTCTTGGCTCAGATGGGCTTTCCCACCATGGAACTCCCCATCCTCTATGCCCTGAGCTACCCCGAAAGGGTGGACGACCCCGGGCTTCGGAGCTTCGATCCCGTCCGGGCTTCTCCCCTGGAGTTCCAGGGAGTCGACCGGGAGGCCTTCCGGTTGTTCACCCTGGGTGAACAGGCGGGGAGGGAGGGGGGTACATCTCCCGTGGTCTACAACGCCGCCAACGAGGTGGCCGTGCTGGGGTTCCTCCAGGAGCGTCTTCGTTTCCCGCAGATGGCAGATGTGGTGGCGGAGGCCCTGGCCCGGTTGGGGGGCCGGAGGGTGGAGAGCCTGGAGCACGTGCTGGCTGTGGATCGGGAAGCCCGCGGCGTCGCTCAGGAAACCGTGGACAACCTGCAGAGGAAGGGAACAGCAACCCGCACATGACCGTTCTGGCCACCATCGTCGTCCTGGGAGTTTTGATTTTCGTCCACGAGCTCGGCCACTTCTGGGCGGCCAAGCTGGTGGGGGTGGAGGTGCAGCGCTTCTCCATCGGCCTGGGCCCCCGGCTCTGGGGGTTCCGGTGGGGAGAAACGGAGTATGTCCTGAGCCTGGTGCCCCTTGGGGGATACGTGAAGATGGGGGGGATGGACGACGAGGTCCTGGAAAGGTTGGAAGGGGCCCCGGGGGGCCCGTCCCGGCCGGATCGCGGCTTCGATGCCAAGCCCATCTGGGCTCGGGCTTTGGTGATCTCGGCCGGCGTACTCATGAACTTCGTGTTTGCCTTCCTCCTCTACACGGTCGTGGCGGGCTGGTGGGGGGTGCGGGAGCCGGCCTCCACCCGGCTGGGTGCGGTGTTCACCTCTTCCCTCCCCCCCGGGGCGGAGGCTTTGGCCCAGATCCCCAGGGGAGCCCGGATCCGGTCGGTGCAGGGAAGGGAGGTGTCCACCTGGGGTGATGTGACCCGGGCTTTCCTCGAGGCGGCGCCCGGGCCGGTGGCGGTGGAGTATGACGACCCCCACGGATCGGTGGAACTCCTGCTCCCCTCGGAACGGGAGGATCGGGTGCGGTTGGTCACCTCCCTGGCCCCCTGGTTCGAGGCCGTGGTGGGC
>JAUQOX010000292.1 GCA_030550695.1 Gemmatimonadota bacterium
GCCATCCCCTTGTCGCATCCCCACAAGATCCACGGCAAGAGGGGCAAGAGGGCCCAGTACCCGCGTTTCATGGTTTCCTCCCGGTTCAGTCCGTCATCAAGGCACCCACCACCACTCTCCTTCCGGCACCCGTCCTTCCCCCTCCAAGGGTACCCCCTCCCGTTCCAGCAGCGCCCGCTGGAGTGCACCAAGGCCGCCGGGGAGCTTCCGGGTAGATAGGTTCCCGTTGGCGGCCACCACCCGCCACCACGGAATGTCGGTGTCGGGGGGGAGGCGGTTCAGGATCCACCCCACCCCCCGGGCGGCCCGGGGCTGTCCCGCCAGGGCGGCCACGGCTCCATAGCTCGTGACCTTGCCCGGGGGAATCCGGGCCACCACCCGGAGGACTTCGGCCTGGAAGGGGCTCATGGTCCAAGGTTATCTTGTAGCCCCGCCGGAAGGAAGGCTCAAGGGGAACGCAGGGGCTCGGGGCCGCGGGCAGAGGCCAGCTTCCGGCGCTGAGACGAAGACCCCGACCGCGCTTCTCGCCCCAGGATCGCAAGGTGAAAGAACGCCCCTTCCTGATCCCCGCCCGCTCCGACGTGGCCGACCAGGGTCCTGTCCACAACCATTTTCACGGAAGCCTGATGGAGCGTCGGGCTCAGCGCCGGAGGATGCGCTGGGTTCTTGGATTGACGGCCAGTTTCATGGCTGTGGAGGTGGCAGGGGGGATTTTGAGCAATTCCCTGGCCCTTTTGGCCGATGCGGGGCACATGCTCACCGATGTGGCGGCCCTGGGTCTGGCCCTCCTGGCCATGCGCCTGGCCCAGAGACCGCCCTCCCCGCGGAAGACCTACGGTTATGTTCGCCTCGAGATCCTGGCGGCCCTGGCCAACGGAACCGCCCTCCTGGTCATCTCCTTCTTTATCCTGAAAGAGGCCTGGGGACGATTTCGGGCTCCCCCCGAGGTGGACGGGCCCCTCATGCTGGGGGTGGCCGCCGCCGGCCTGGGGGTGAACCTGGTGGGGGCGTTTCTCCTGCGGCGCCACGCGGGGGAGAGCCTGAACGTAAAGGGGGCCTATCTCCATGTCCTGGGCGATCTCCTGGGCTCGGTGGGGGCCCTCACGGCGGGGATGCTGATCCTCACCAAAGGGTGGATGCTCGTGGATCCCATCGTGTCGGTGGTGATCGCGGGCCTGATCCTGGCGGGGGCCTGGCGGTTGGTGCGGGAAGCGACGGACGTTCTTTTGGAGGCAGCCCCCCGGGGCATGGATGTGGAAGAGGTGGTGGACTCCCTTCGGAGCATCGAAGGCCTGGAGGAGATTCACGACATTCACGTCTGGACGCTCACCTCGGGGTTCGTGGCCATGAGCGGCCACGGGGTCATTGACGACCTTTCCCGCCATAGGGCCATTCTGGACGAAATCAACCGGCGTTTGAACCACCGGGGGATTGCCCATGTGACGTTCCAGCTGGAGCCCAGACCGTTGCATCAGATCGAGGCGAGGGGAAAGGGGGGAGAAGGGTGGACTCCGCAGTCCAGGGAATGAGGGTTCGGGGCAGGGAGGGGGGGAAGGGGCCAGGTCAAAGCCCGCGAAACCAGGGGTTGGCTGGACCGCCTCCCCGGCCCCTGCCGGAAGAAGCGTCAGCGAAGGGAGCGTGGACCGTGATCCGTTACCTGGAGGTCCGGACCAGCCGTCGGGAAGAGCTGGTGGATGTCGGGCCTTTGGTGCGCAAGGCCCTACAGGAGGCAGGTCTTCGAGAAGGTGTGGTGCACCTGTGGTCGCTCCATACCACCTGTGCCCTCACGGTGAACGAGAATGCCGACCCTGACGTGGCCCGAGACCTCGTGGGGGCCATGGCCAGGTTGGCTCCTCGGGACGATCCCGGCTATCGCCATCGGGAGGGGAACAGCGATGCCCATCTCAAGACCAGTCTGTTCGGTCCGGGCCTGACCCTCCTTGTGGAGAACGGCGATTTGGTCCTGGGGACCTGGCAGGGCGTGTTCCTGGCGGAATGGGACGGCCCCAGGGTTCGACGTGTGGCCGTCCGATTTTCTTCTTGACAACCCCCGAGGTGCTCTTACTTTCGCGGGTAATCGCCCGGTGCTTTCCCGTTTTGCCGGTGCGGATCCCGGTACCAGAGGAGAGGAGCATGCAGGACGCCTGGGTCAGGCTGGACGAGGAGTCCCCCCGTTCCCTGGAGGTTCTCGCCTGGGAGGATGAGGACGAGGACGAAGAGGACTGGGAGGAGGACGACGATCTGGACTGGGACGACGAGGAGGACGAGGACGACCTGGACGAAGACTGGGACGAAGAAGAAGAAGAGGAAGACTGGGAGGAGTGGGACGAGGAGTTCGAGGAGGACGAGGAGGACGACTACTTCTCCCGGCGGCGTCCTGGGCGGTTTGACTGGGACTGAGCGCGAGGTTCCTCTCCGGAAAAAGGGGGTGCCGGGCTCCCCGCCGTCCCGGGGACGGCGGGGAAGGCGTGCGTCTTCCCTCTGATCCCCCCTGGGGGGCGCATCTCGCTCCCCCCCTTACCGTTCGATGGGCGCCCGCACCAGATTTCCCCACTCCGTCCAGGATCCGTCGTAGTTCCGGACGCTGCCGAATCCCAACAGGTAGGTGAGCACGAACCAAGTGTGGGACGACCGCTCCCCGATGCGGCAGTAGGCGATGATGGGATCGTCAGGGTGCAGCCCCTGTTCTTCCATGTAGATCTTGCGGAGGCTGGAGGCATCCAGGAACGTGTGGGTCTCGGGGTCCACCGCCCGGCCCCAGGGAACGTTCTTCGCGCCGGGAATGTGCCCGCCTCGGAGGGCGCCCTCGTTGGGGTAGTCCGGCATGTGGAGACGGAGGCCGCTGTACTCCTCGGGACTCCGGACGTCCACCAGTTTGCCCTTCACCTTGACGTGGGCCAGGACGTCCTCCCGGAACGCCCGGATGGGATCGTCGTTCCGCTCCCCCACCACGATGTTCCCCTCGGGGTAGGTGGGAACCTCCTCCGTCAAGGGGCGCCCCTCGGCCTCCCAGCGGGCACGCCCGCCGTCCATGATCTTCAGATTGGGGATCCCGAAAAGGCGGAAGACCCAGAAAGCGTAGCAGGCCCACCAGTTGTTCTTGTCGCCGTAGAAGACGATGGTCATCCCCTCATTGATGCCGAGGCGGCGCAAGAGGGCCTGCATGGCTTGGGGGCCGATATAGTCCCGGGTGACGGGATCGTTCAGGTCGTTCACCCAGTCCACTTTGACCGCGCCGGGGATGTGCCCCAGGTCGTAGAGGAGCACGTCCTCGTCGGACTCGATGAGGCGGACGTCGGGGTCCGAGAGGTGTTCGGCCACCCAGTCGGTGGAGACCAGGACCTCGGGGTGGGCGTAGCCCCGCTCGGCGATGGGGCGGACGGCGGACGACATGGGGAAAACCCTCCTTTCTCTTCTCTCCCCCCCGGCTCCCTCCAGCCAGGGGGTCGGATCCGTGAAGACGGGAAACTTTTTCTTGGCTAGGTCTAACCCCGGAAGGGAGGGGAGGTGCCCCGAAGGCGGGTGTTGAACTCCGCCGCCGAGGGGGGTAGGTTTATCGAGGCAAGGGCCTGTAGCTCAGGTGGTTAGAGCGCACGCCTGATAAGCGTGAGGTCGGTGGTTCAAGTCCACCCAGGCCCA
>JAUQOX010000293.1 GCA_030550695.1 Gemmatimonadota bacterium
TCTGCGGAACGGCCCCCTGGCTGTCCGGATGGCCCTGGAGGCGGTCTACCGGGCCATGGACCTTCCCTTGGCCGAAGCCCTGGGCGTGGAAGCCTCCTACTTCGGTCTCCTGGCCTCCACGGAGGACATGCGGGAGGGGATGACGGCCTTCCTGGAAAAACGGAAGGCCACCTTTCGAGGGCGCTGACCGGGGATTCCGCCCCCCCCGACAACAAGTCTACGGCCAGCTGACCGCGGCCGCCCACTTTCGGGTGGAAGTTATTGTGTAGCAACGTCTTTCCTGGACTCCCAGGGGTAGCCTGAAGGGCCGGCACAGGTTAAATTTGGGCATGCGTCACGGCGCCCTTTCGGACTTTCCCCCGTGCACCTGAGCCGTCTGGAGGTCCGGAATTTCCGGAACTTGGCGGCCCAGGTCCTGGAGTTCCCCCCCGGCGGGGTCGCCCTCCTCGGAGAGAACGCCCAGGGGAAGAGCAATCTCCTGGAGGCCATCTACTACCTCGAAACCCTCCGCTCCTTCCGGGGGGCAAGGGAGGATCACCTGGTGGCTTTCGGAAAATCCTTCTTCCGGGTGGAGGGGGAAGTGCAAGGGGAGGAGGGGGAGGGGGCGGTGGTGGCAGTGGCCTTCGATCGGGCTCTCCGGAAGAAGAGGCTCACCCTGGGGGGGCGGGAGCCCCAGCGCCTGGGAGACGGTCTGGGCACCCTGGGCGCCGTGGTGTTCGCTCCTTCCGATGTGGGGCTGGTGAGTGACGGCCCCGGGGTTCGGAGGCGGTTCCTGGACCTGGTCCTTTCGTTGAACCGCCCGGGCTATCTCCAGGCCCTGCAAGCCTATCGGCAGATTCTGGGTCAGCGCAACGCGGCCTTGAGGATGACGGGGGGCGGCGCCTCCGTCGAGGCCTGGGATTCGGGGCTGGTCCGGGCCGGGGCCCGGGTCGTGCTGGAACGCTTCCGATGGGTGGAGAGGTGGGGGGAGCGGTACAGCCGCTACTTTTTCCGCATTTCCGGAGGAGAGGCCGGCCGGATCCGGTACCACTCGTCCTTCCCGTTGGCAGGTGCGGTCAGTGAGGAAGAGGTAGCCGAGGGCTTTTCCGCGGCTCTGGGAGGGACCCGTCACCGGGAGGCTCGCCTTGGATCCACGCTGGTGGGGCCCCATCGGGACGATCTGGTGCTCACGGTGGAGGAGGGAGAGCGGGAGCGGGAGCTCCGGGATTACGGGAGCGGGGGGCAGAAGAGAACGGCAGCCCTGGCTCTGCGACTGGTGGAGGCGGCGACCATCCGGGAAGCCCGACAACGCGAGCCGGTGGTTCTCCTGGACGATGTTTTCGCCGAGCTGGACGCGGCCCGGAGCGAGCGGGTTCTGGCCCTGATGGAGGAAGAGGAGGCCGGTCAGGTTATCCTCAGTGCCCCCAAGGAGAGCGACATTCGTCTGCGGCGACACACCCTGGTCCGCTGGCGGATCCGGGCGGGGAGGGTGGAGACGTGAGCGCCGGTGGAGAGGGCAGCGCAGGCGCGCCCAAGGGAGGGCCGGAGCGGGTGGGGGAACTCCTCAAGGGGTTCCTGGAACGCCAGGGTCTCCGGGAAGAGATGCTTCGAGCCCAGGTGGTGGAGGATTGGGCCGGACGGGTGGGAGAAATCATTGCGGGGGTTACTCGTCCCCGGTACGTGTCGGGAGATGTCCTGGTGGTGGAGGTTCGTTCCAGCGCTTGGCTGATGGAGTTGAACCTCATGAAAAGGGACATCCTGGAGCGGTTGAACGAAGGGCGTCGGGAGGGCCGGATCGAGAAGCTGGTGTTCGTGTTGGCGGACCGATGAAGGCAAGCGGCGCCGGTCCGTTTCCCTCGCCTTTGCGGCCAGAGCGGAGTCTATGAGCGAGATCAAGAGAAGGCATCCGGAAGATCAGGTTGAAAACGATTACACGGCGCGCCAGATCCAGGTCCTGAAGGGTCTGGAGGCGGTGCGCAAACGCCCCGGAATGTACGTCGGCTCCACTTCGTCCCGGGGCCTGCACCACCTGGTCTATGAGGTGGTGGACAACTCCATCGATGAAGCCATGGCCGGCTATTGCACGGAGGTGAGGGTGACCATCCACCCCGATGACTCCGTGACGGTGGAGGATAACGGGCGGGGGATTCCGGTGGACCTCCATCCCACGGAGAAGATCCCGGGGGTGGAAGTAGCCATGACCATGCTCCATGCCGGAGGGAAGTTCGACAAGACGAGTTACAAGGTTTCCGGCGGCCTCCATGGGGTGGGGGTAAGCGTGGTCAACGCCCTCTCGGAATGGCTGGAGGTGGTGATCCTGAGGGACGGGCGGCGGTATCGGCAATGCTACTCCAGGGGGCTCAAGACCACGGAATTGGAGGATCTCGGCCCTGCGCGAGGCCGAGGAACGAAGGTGAGCTTCAAGCCTGATCCTCAGATTTTCACAGAGCTTTCTTTCAATGCTGATATCCTGGCAAACAGACTCAGGGAGCTGGCTTTTCTCAACAAGGGCTTGAAGATCGTCTTCATTGACGAACGGCCGGGACAGGGCAAGGAACGGAAAGAGGAGTTCCACTACCGCGGAGGGCTGGTGGAGTTCGTCAAGTTCCTCCGGGGAAGCCGCCAGCCCCTCCACGACAAGGTGATCTACTTCGAAGCTGCCCGCCCTGAGGCCGAGATCGAAGTAGCCATGCAATACGACGACGGCTACGCCGAGAACACCCATACCTTCGTGAACAACATCAACACCCACGAAGGCGGTACCCATCTTACCGGTCTCAAAGCGGCCCTTACCCGCACCATCAACGAATTCGGACGCAAGAACGGCTTGTTCAAGAAGGCCGGCGAGATGCTGAGCGGTGACGATGTGCGGGAGGGTCTCACCTGCGTCCTGAGCGTGCGGGTCATGGAGCCCCAGTTCGAGGGCCAGACCAAGACCCGCCTGGGAAACTCGGAGGTGCGGGGGGCGGTGGAGGCCGCCGTCTATGAGCATCTGTCGGTGTTCCTTGAGGAGAACCCTCGGGCAGCCCGGGCCATCATCGAAAAGGCCCTGCAGGCGGCCAGGGCCAGAGAAGCGGCCCGTAAGGCCAGGGATCTGGCCAGGAAGAAGAGCGCCCTGGAGAGCGGTGTGCTTCCCGGCAAGCTGGCGGATTGCTCCATATCCGATCCTTCCTTGTGTGAGCTGTATATCGTGGAGGGGGATTCGGCAGGTGGCTCGGCCAAGCAGGGTAGAGACCGGTCCTTCCAGGCCATCCTTCCCTTGAAAGGGAAGATCCTCAATGTGGAGCGGGCTCGCATCGACAAGATCCTGTCCAACGAAGAGATCCGGGCCATCATCACGGCCATCGGCACGGGCGTGCGGGACGATTTCGATATCAACAACCTGCGCTACCACAAGAACATCATCATGACCGACGCCGATGTGGACGGCGCCCACATCCGCACCCTGCTCCTCACCTTCTTTTTCCGGCAAATGCCGCAGCTCATCGAGGCGGGGCACGTCTACATCGCCCAGCCTCCCCTTTATCGGATCCAAAAAGGAAAACAGGAGTTCTACGCCTATTCCGATGCCGAGCGCGACGAGATCCTGTCACGGATCGGGGCGGACAAGGACGGCGGGGGCGTGAACATCCAGCGCTACAAGGGTCTGGGAG
>JAUQOX010000294.1 GCA_030550695.1 Gemmatimonadota bacterium
AGGGTGCCGTCGGGCCAGACGATGCCGGAGTGGGCGTCTCCTGGGAGGAGGGCAACCCATTGGCGGTCCGCCGCTCGCCAACCCCACAGCCCCTCCTTGCCGGCAGCCAGGGCCAGCCATGGCCCGTGCCCGACGGAGAGGTTCTTGATGTCAGCCTGGGCCAGCGGTTCTACGGGGATCAGCACAGGCTGGTTACCTCCCCTGGGGGAACCCTCCAGGAGGAAGAGACCCCTCTTGGTGCCCACCAGGTGCGAACCGTCGGGCAAAGCCAAGACGGTCCTGATTTCCCTTCGCTCGGCCTGGGCCAGCTCCCCCCGGTAGGCGGGAAGCCAGCCTACCGGCACACGGATCGCGTCCAGGGAGAGGCTGTCCTTGTGGGCAAGGAAGACGGCGGTGACGGCGGCCAGCGCCATCGGCGCCCCCAGGATGACCCCCATCCAGAGGTGCCACTGGCGGGTGTTGCGGAGGAGGGTGGTCCGGGGATGGCCGGGCCTTGGGGCTTGCTGCGGGGTGAAGGACATTTCAGAACTTCCTCCGAAGGGTAAGGTGGAAAGTGCGGCGGGAGCCCTCTCCCTCCACGTCCCGGGACACGAACGTCCCGTCGGCCGTCCACGACAGCTTCTCCTTGCGCTTGTCGGCCTCCAGGAGGTTGCGGCCGCCGAAGCGGAGCTCCATTGCGCCGGGGAGGGTCTTGCTCAGGTAGACGTCCAGGAAGTCTCCGGTGTCCTCGAGGTCGAGCCTACGGTGTCCGTCCTTCATCTCCTCCTTGGTCACCTCGGCAACCCGGTTGAAGTTTGCTCCAAGGTGAATTCCCCAGGGGGTGAGGGCCTGGTCGAAGCCCAGATTGAGGACATAGGAGGGCTGCTTGTCGAAGGGCCGGTCGCGTCCTGCGTCGGCCACGCGGAGCCGGGACCGGTACAGGGCCACGTTCCCATAAAGGGTGAATCCCGGCACACCCAGGGGATCCAACGAGGCCCGCACGTCCACCTCCGCCCCGGCCAGCGTCCCCCGGCCGATGTTCAGCGGCCTTTCCACCCACCGGCCCAAGGCAGGATCCTGCTCCAGGGCCGCCTCGATTCGGTCTTCGAGCCTCTTGCGGAACACCGTGAGCCCCAGCACCCCTGCCTTGGCGAAGAAGCGCTCCAGGCCCACTTCGAAGCTCAGGGCCTCCTCGGGGCGGAGAGCCGGGTTGCCCACCTTGTCCGGCTGGAGAAGGGTGCCTTGGCGGGTTTCCAGGTAGGGGACCAGATCGTCGAACTTGGGGCGCCGGGTGGTTTGGGCCGCCGCGGCCCGCAGATTCAGGGAAGGAGTAACGGCCAGGAGGTAATGCGCGGAACGGGCCACGAACCACCCCTGTTGCCGGGGGCTTTCCCGGTCGGCGGCCCGGGCCTGGTTGTCCACGTATTCCAGGCGGATCCCCGCCGTGACGATCTGGCGGGGGGTGAGGCGCCACTCGTCGGCCAGGAAGGATCCCCCTTCCCTTTCCGTCAGGTCATAGCGGTCCCTGGGGCCGATCCTGGTCGTTTCTTGGCCCGAGGGCCTGCGCTCCACAACCCTCTTGTCCTTGCTGCGGTCCCGGAGTGTCAGCTCTGTGCCCAAGGTGAGGGTATGGGACGGAAGCCAGGGTAGGCGCAACCGTACGGTGCCGAACCGCTCCCTCTCGTCCTTGGCCTCCCGCTCCAGATCCGTCCGATCCAGGCTCGTTCCGCCCTTGAAGCGGGCGTTGGTACGGTCCTTCTCCTCGCGGCTCTCCTGGACCCCGGCTTGTACCTCGAACATGGCGCCGCCGGAGAGCTCCTTGGTCCATCCCCCTTCCAGGCGGAGCCCGGAGCGGGTCTTCACCTCCCGGGAGGTCTCCGTCTCCTGGAGGGCTCCGGCGGCGTTGCGCTTGTCCTTGTCCCTGCGGAGGTCTTCCCGGGTGCGGAGAAGCAAGGGGGTGAAGGTGAACCGGTCCCGGCCCGAGGGGGCCACCCAGCTCAGACGGGGCCGGAGACTCAGGTCCAAGAAGCGCCTGTCCTCCTCTTCCCCCTCCCTTCCCGTGACCCTTCCCTCGGCTTCCTCCTGGATCTTCCTCTTCTCCTTCGGAACGTAGCGTTGCTGCCAGCCACCGCTCAGGAGCCAGCCCACGCTCCCCATGCGGTGGCCGGCATGGAGGAAGGCCTGGCCCGCCAGGGGGGCGGAGTCCGGTGATCCCGTGACACCGGTACCCGTTTCCCACTCGAGGAACCCCTCGGGAGGGATGTCCTTCAGGACCACGTTCACCGCGCCCCCGACCCCTTGGGAAGGGAGGGAGGCGGTGGGGTTACGGTACACCTCCACCCGCTCCACCAGGGCCGCCGGCAGGCGGTCCAAGGCGAATTCCCGCTTCTCTCCGCCGTCGGGCATCCGCCTCCCGTCCACCAGGACGAGGGTGTATTCCTTGTCCAGGCCTCGGATCCGCAGGTCTTTGGCCTCGCCGGGGGGGCCCCCGATGACCACGCCAGGGGTCCGGCGCAGGAGTTCCCCCAGGGTGGCGTCGTTGAAGCGGGATGTCTCGGCCCGGTCCACCACGAGGGTCTGAAGGGGGGCCGTCTGGCGCAGGGCCAGGCGGTGGGTGGTGACCTCCAGGGCCGCCAGCTCCACCGGCATCAGGGGAACTTCGATGTCCAGCACCAGGGTCTGCCCCGGAGGGATCTCCGCCCGCCGCCGGGTGGGGGCGATCCCGAGGCCCGTCACCAGGATTTCCCTGGGGCCGGAGGGGACCTGGCGGAGGTGGTAAGCCCCCTCCGGACCGGTGAGGCCCTGGACCAGGGTGCCTTCCACCAGGACGGAGGCCGCCACCACGGGTTGGCCTTCCGGGGTGAGGATCCGCCCCCGCAGGGCACCTGGGGGGAGGGAATCGGTGTGGAGGGGGGTGGTGGGGAGCAGACCCAGGACCAGGGTGATGGCGGAAACGGACATGGTCGGGATCCTCCGCGAAGGAGATCTTGTTAGTTGAGGATGAGACTCGGTCTCATCACCATGAAGCTTTAGTGCAGGATGCGTGCCGGCGCAAGGGGGGTGGGGGAAGGGGGTGGGGCAGTGGGAAGGGGGGTTGCCGGTAGGGGTGCCCCGGGGGGCGTGGGACAAGGTGACCCGAGGGGAGGCCCGGGCAGGGGACGAAAGTGTCCCGGGGGGCGTCAGTCCCGGAGGGTAGCCTTGAGGCGGAGGGGATGGAGAAGGAGATCCAGGGCCTCGGTGATGTCCCTGGCCACCACGTGGGCCACGCTGAGGAGTTCGGCGGCGGCGCCTTCCGGCCCCAGCACAGCGATGGCAAGACCGGCCCTGCGGAACATGGGGACGTCGTTACGGCCGTTCCCGACGGCGATGACCCCCTCGGCGCCGAGGGAGGCCGTCACGTCGGCCTTGTCGGCGCCCGTCGCGACGATCCGGACCTCCACGGGGAGCCCGGAGAGGGCGGCCCGGGCGGTCCCGAAGGTGTCGGCGGTGAGAACGAGGAGGGAAAGGTGGGGGGCCAAGGCCCGGAGGCGCTCGGCGACGCCGGGGAGGAGGGATCCGTCGCGACTGAGGGTTCCGGTGAAATCCAACAGCAGGTGGGTGAAGTGGCGAGGGCCTGAGGGAAGGAACAGTTCCATGGCTCGGGA
>JAUQOX010000295.1 GCA_030550695.1 Gemmatimonadota bacterium
CGCCGCCGTCCCCAGGAGCGCCCGGTCCTCCCGGCCCAGGGTGCGGCGTCCCGCCAATGCTCCCCCGAGGCTGGACCCCGCCCGGACCAGGTCCGCGACCCGCCAAGCCGTCGATCCCCTCCCCTGGCGCATCTTCTCCAGACGCTCCCTCAGCGTCCGGCCAGGGTCCAAAGGCGCCCGGGGCGGGGGACGCCCCGGCTCGGGGCGCGAGGGTGAAAGAGCCCGGGGGGGGGCGCCGGGGAGAACGATCTCCACCGAGGAAGCCAGGTCGGCCAGGAACAGCCCCTCCATCTGGGCAGCCAGTTCGGCGTCCAGGATTCCGGCGTCGATCTCCCAGTTTCCCAGAAGGGAGGCGGAGTTCAGGTTGCTGGAGCCTACCCGGCACCACAGACCGTCGGCCACCATGGTCTTGGCATGGATCATCGGCCCCTGCCATTCGAAGATCCGTACCCCGGCCTCCAGCAGGGCCCGGTATCCCCCCCGGCTGATGGTCCCCACCCAGGGCCAGTTGTTGTGGGCCGGGACCAGAAGGCGGACGTCCACCCCATCCCTGGCGGCGGCCATGAGGGCCTCCATCACCGGAGAGGGGGCCACGAAGTAGGGATCGGTAATCCAGATCCGCTCCCGGGCGCTGGCCGCCACCAGCTGGGTTTCCCGGTACACGCGGGAGCGCCAAGGCTCTCCTTCGATGATCCACACCGGCGTGTCCCCGGCGGAGGGAACCTCCGCGGGAGAGACGCGGAATTCCGGCTCCAGCCCCGGTCCCATCCGGTTCCATGTGGTCTCGAAGGCCCGGGCACAGACCGCCGCCGCCGGTCCCCGGATCTCCACCCCCGTGTCCCTCCAAGGGGGGTGCCTGCCGTCCCCTGCCCACTCGATCCCCACGCAGAACCCACCCACAAAGGCCACCGAGCCGTCCACGCATACCATCTTCCGGTGGTCCCGTTGCAGGATGCCCAAAGGGTCCCGCAGGGAGGGGGGGTTGAAGGCCCGCACCTCCACCCCGGCGGTGCGAAAAGGCCGCCAGAAGCGGGGAGGCGTGGCCCAGCACCCCACCCAGTCGTAGAGGACCCGCACCCGCACCCCCTCCGCCGCCTTTTCCATGAGGGCTTCCCGGAAGGTCCGGCCGATGGGATCGTCCCTCAGGATGTAGTTCTCGAAATGAACGAAGCGCTCCGCCCGGGCGATGGCCTCCAGCCAGGAGTCGAAGGTTTCGGGCCCGTCGAACTGGAGGCGAAGGGCGTTGCCGTCCACCCGGGAAGCGCCGGTGGCCCTCCGGAGGGCCCACTCCGGGATCGGAGCCGCCCGGGGAGGACGGCCCCCGGACGGATCCCCGGCGGGGGCCAAGAGCCGGTCCGTTTCGGCCAGTTCGAGCCAGGGGCGGCGGACTTCCATGGAGCCTCCTCGGCCACCTTCCTCCGCAATCAGGGGGTTGACCTTCCCCTGCGGCCCTCGTCGGCGTAGGCCAAGAGCTTGTAGACCAGCTTGGCCACCAGGAAATCCGGAGCGGCCAGGCCGGGGATGGGTGCCAGCTCCACCACGTCGGCCGCCAGCACCGTCCGCTCCCGGAACACTCTCCGGAGAAAGCGGAGGGTACGATACCAGTCCCCTCCCCCCGGCTCCGGAGTCCCGGTGGCCGGGACCAGGGAGGGATCGAAGAAGTCCACGTCGAAGGTCAGGTAGACCGGATCCCCCAAAGCCTCCAGGGCCCGGTCCATCCATCCGTCATCTTCCCACATCTCGTGGGCGTGCACGAGGGTGACTCCAGGCCGGCTGCGGGCGAATTCCACCTCCTCCTGGCTGATCCCCCGGATTCCCACCGCCACCACGTCGGCCACCTCCAGGACCCGCCGCATGACGGAAGCGTGGGAAAACGGCGTTCCCTCGTAGCTTTCCCGCAAATCTGCGTGGGCGTCCAACTGGAGCACGTGGATCCGGGAGCCGGCGTGGGCGGCCACGGCCCGGATGGCCGGCCCCGAAATGGAGTGCTCTCCCCCCAGCATGACCAAGAAGCGTCCACCGAGCTGGGGCAGAAGTCGCTCCCATGCTCCTTCCAGCTCGGTCAGGGCGGCTTCGGGCCCTGCCCGACTGAGTTCCAGAGCCGGAAGGGTGTGGATCCCCATGCGGGAAGGATCCCGATCCAGTTCTCCATCCCAAAGCTCCACGTAGCGGGAAGCCTCCAGGATGGCCCGTGGGCCCCTCCGGGTGCCCCCCCCGAAGCTCGTGGTGGACTCGTAAGGCACCGGGAGGATCACCGCCTGGGCCCTCCCCAAGGCCGAAGCTTCCTCGTCCAGGCCGAGGAAATTGTGAGGAAGTTCCCAGGGGAATCCGCCCAAAGCGGGTTCCTCCCCCCATGGGCGGGGCGCCGGGGGGGGAGGGTCAAGGGGACCGATTCTCTCTCCCGGGCCTCCTCTGCCGGGAGTGTCCGGGTCGCGGCGGTTCGGCATGCTCCTCCTCGGGTTTTCCGTGGGTTGGCGCCAGGGGTCGCCCCGCCCCGCAACGGGGGGCCGGGAGACGACGCCTCGGGTCACACCGTCTCGATGGGACAGGTGACGCCGTCGGTGGCCAGCTTGGCTCCCCGGGCTTGGCAGGCAGGACAAAGTCCGTAGACCTCCAGGCGGTGCCGAACCGGACGAAACCCGTAGAGGGCGGCAATCCGACTTTCCACCTCCTGCACCTCCCAGCTCTGGAACTCCACCACCTTACCGCACTCGACGCAGATGAGGTGCTCGTGGATGGGCTCCCGGGAAAGCCTGTGTTCGTAACGCTTGAAGCCTTCCCCGAAGTCCCGTTCCACCACCAGGCGGCTGCGCACGAGCAGGTCCAGGGTCCGGTACACGGTAGCCTTGCCGATCCGTTCCCCCCGCTCCCGGAGGCGGGCCTCGATCTCTTCCACCGAAAGGTGCTCCTGGGAAGTGAACACCACGTCTGCCACGGCCATCCGCTGCCGGGTGACGGGGAGACCCTGCTCCTGAAGATAGCGGCGGAACAGCCGATGAGAGGCCGTGGGCTCGCTCATGGTCCCCCCTTCTCCGCAGCGGCCGGGAGAACTCCCGCCCCCCCTCCCGGGTTCGGGCCGCGGTATTCGTGCAGAAGACGCTCGAAGCGGGCCGGGTCGCCCTCCAGAGGGACTTCCCTGGGCAGGCCCACAGGAAGATCGCTCCTCCGCACCACGCCGTCCATGACCCTGGGAAGGAGGTCGGGCTCTGCCGACCCCTCCCACCGCACCTCCGGCTGGAAGACCAGACCCCGGCCGGTGAGTTCCGCCGTGTAGCGGGCGATGTACAGGCTCCTGACCGTCCGTCCTTCTTCCCGGCAACTGATCACCACCAACCCCCATTCCTTCCGCCCCCGGGCCAACGGGGGAAAGATCCAGGCGCGATCCATCCGGGAAGGGTCCAGCTTCTCCCGAACCACGTCCAAGAGACGGCCCACCACCCCCGGGATGGGAACGTCGGGGGGGGTACCCCAGAGGTCCAGCGGATCAGACAACGGTCCCCCCCGCCCCGCCCGGGCCGGGGCGGGCCCCCCCGCCAGCCCCCCCCCCCGGCCCCCCCGGCGGGCGGCCCCCCCGCGGGCCCCCCGGAGCCCGGCCCCCCGCGCGGGGGCGC
>JAUQOX010000296.1 GCA_030550695.1 Gemmatimonadota bacterium
AGGGATGGACCGGAGGGGACGCCGGGAAAACCCTCGGCGCCCTCCATGGGCTGGAGCCGAGACAAGATGACCGGACGGGCATTTTCGGAAGCCAGGACCCCAAGAGGGGTGCCAGGGGGGGTGGCCTGGGCTGCCCTGGCGGTGGTGGCGGCGGCGGGGGGCGGACCCGCCCTAGCCTGGAGCCAGGAAATGGGGGAATCCTTCGGCGTTTTCAGCGGCCCTCCCCTCTTCCGGCCCCCCGGGGCACAGGTGGTCCTGGCGGTGGCCGGGCAGGAGTGGCCGGGGGTGGCCACGGAGCCAGCGGGGCTCCTGGGACCCTTCCGGTTTCTGCCGGAAAGCTCCACGGTGGGAGTTCGGGGCCAGACCTTTCGGGTTCTGGAGGTGGCGGGGGGGTGGCGGGGGCCCCTTTTTTTTGGGGTGGGGGGGGGGGGGGGGGGGGGGGCGCGGCCCCGGGGGGGGTGAGCCTGGAAGAGGGGGAGATCTTCCTGGCCGTGCCTTGGACGGTGGGGTGCGGGTGCGCCGAGGAGAGCTGGGGCGATACGGTGTGGGTGAGCCCGGGGGATACCGTGGTGTTCCTCCTGACCGTGACCCGGCGGGAGGCCGGCCCCCCGGGTCCCAAGGTGTTTGACGTGCTGGGCTGGCATCAGCCGTACCCGGCGGGGGCCATGATCCCCTATTGGCAGGCGGGACGCCGGGCCGAACCCCTCTGGCTGTCTCCCCGGGAGTTCTTCGATCTCGTGCAGCGGTTGCCGGGGGAGTGGGAGTTTCGAGTGGATCCCCGAGGCTCCTTCGAGCCTGTCTTGAAGTGGATCGAGGAGGATCCGCTACGGAGGGAGCGATTCCCCGTGGAGGCCCTGTTGAGGGAATGGGAGAGGGCCCTCGGGGGCTCCGGGGGGTCCGGCAGGGGGAGCCGCCCGTGACCAGCCGGGTTCTTCGGGTCGTCAACGGGCTGCTCCTCATGGGGCTGCTCTTCTTCTCCCTTTTGGCCTGGCCCTCCCTGCCGGAAAGAATTCCCTTCCATCTGGGCTGGGACGGACGAGGGGACCGGTGGGGTCCGAAGTCTTTCCTGGGTTGGTTCGGCCTTCCCTTGGTGGCGGTGGCGTTATCCCTTCTTTTCGCTTGGTTGGTGCGAGGGCTGCCCCGCCGGCCCCAGTGGGTGAACCTTCCCGATTTCCGGCGGGCCTCCGACCTTCCGGAACCGGTGCGGGGGCAAGTGTTGAAGCTGGTGGTGGAGTTCCTGGGGCTGATCCAGACGGGAGTGCTCGTGATCTTCTCCCTCGTCCAGTATGCCATGTACCGGGCGGCCATGGGACGGCCCGCCGGGGAACTCCTCGTCGTGGTGCTGGTTCTTGCGGTGCTGTCGGGGCCGATCCTGTTGGTGGTGCTCTTCGTCCGGTATCGGCAGCTTGTGGCGGGGGGAGGGGCTGGCGGGGGGTGATCCCTGGATCAAAGATAGAAAATATTCTATTTTTATGACGTGTCCGGCCGGATTTCGGTCCCGGCTTTCGATTCTTTGGGAAACGGATTGTCGAGATACGAGCCTCATGCCCACCTACGACTACCGTTGTCAAAGCTGTTCGCAGACCTTCGAGGTCCGGATGTCCATGTCCGAGTACGCCGAGGGCAAGAAGCCCGCTTGTCCCCGGTGCGGTTCCTCGGACGTGGACCGGGCCTTCACCTCCTTCGGGGTCCTGACCGCCTCCCGGGGTGGATCGGGGGGATCCTCCTTCGGGAGAAGCTGCGGGCACGGCGGCTTTACCTGAGGGCACTGACCGACCGCCCCGGTGGGGCGGACCTCCCAAGCTTGCCGGGCCCTTCGGCCAGCCGGCGGCCCCTGGCGTCCGGGGTGGGGTGACCACCTCGCCAGGGCCTTCCCTTTTCCCGATATTCTTTCCCGCTTCTGCGCCGCGGCCCCTGGGCTTTCTGGCCGCCAGGGTTGCGGGGCTTTGCCGGTTCTTTTTCTTGGGGAGGGGAGCATGGCCGAAGATCGCCGGATGGATCGTCGAGCTTTCCTTCAGGTGTCTGCCGGAGCGGCGGCGGCGGGCTTTCTACCTGGCCCTGTGGGCGGTCTCGGGGTGGGGTCGGGAGAAGGAGCGGGGGAAGGGGTGGCTGGTGAGGGACGGTTTTTCCAGACTGCGCAACCCCCCCAAGAACCACCCCCGATCCCCCTGGGCAACGCCGAGCCGCCGGCGTGGGCGTTCCAGCCCTACCCCGGAGGCACCGGCGCCTTGTACGAAAGGCTCTGGCGGGAATCCGGCATGTCTCCGTTCGAACGCCAGCCTTTCCAGATCGAGCCGTGGCGAGGTCCCGTCCCGACAAGGGAAGAAGATCTCGCTTTTCTCCCCGCCCACCGACTGGCCGCCCTCATCCGGGAACGGCATGTCTCGCCCACCGAACTGACGGAACTCTACCTGGAGCGCCTCAAGCGCTATGACCCCTTGCTCCTCTGCGCCGTAAGCATCCTGGAGGGCTCCGCCCGGGAAGAAGCCCAGCAGGCTGAAGCGGAGATCAAGGCCGGCCACTGGAAGGGGCCGCTCCACGGCCTTCCCTGGGGGGTCAAGGATCTGTTCGCCGTTCGGGGAACCCGCACCACCTGGGGGTCGGCCGCCTTCCAGGATCAGGTGCTGGACGAGGACGCCGAAGTGGTTCGCCGCCTTCGGGCCCAGGGTGCGGTCCTGTTGGCCAAGCTGTCCACAGGGGAGTTCGCCCAGGGCGACAACTGGTTCCGGGGGCGCACCCGCAACCCGTGGAATCCCGAACAGGGCTCCAGCGGCTCATCGGCCGGCCCGGCTTCGGCCACCGCGGCGGGGCTGGTGGCCTTTGCCATCGGTACGGAAACCCAGGGCTCCATCGTGTCTCCCGCCCGCCGCTGCGGACTCAGCGCCCTGCGCCCCACCTTCGGACGGGTCTCGAGACACGGGGGGATGGTTCTGGCCTGGAGCATGGACAAAGTGGGCCCCATTTGCCGAACCATCGAGGACTGCGCCATGGTCTTCCACGCCATCCACGGCGCCGACGAGAAAGACCCGGCAAGCCTGACCCTCCCCTTCCGCTTCCGGCGGGATGTGGATCTCTCGAAGGTGCGTATAGGCTACGAATCCACCGCTCCCCAAGCTTTCCTCGAGGCTCTCCGGTCGCTGGGGGCCGACCCCAAGCCCATGCCGGAGCTCCCCAGGGGTGGATCCAACGCGTTGGACGTGGAGGGGGCGGCGGCCATGGATTTCTTCATCGGGCCGCAGATTGCCGCGGAAGAGGCCAGTGGGGAGCCCGTCTCGGAGGAGGTGGCTGCAGAGCGGAGACGGGCCCGCTTCCGTCGGGGTCGCTATGTCTCGGCCCTGGAGTACCTCCAGTCTCAGCGCAGACGTTATTTCCTGATGCAGGAGATGCACCGGATCATGGAAGGGTTCGACCTGTTCGTGAGCGGGAACGGCCAGATCGTCCTCACCAACCAGACGGGTCATCCTGCCGTGGTCCTGCCCTACGACTTCGGCGGAGATCCTCCGCAGCCCATGACGACGGTTCTCGTAGGGGCTCTGTATTCCGACGACCTTCTGCTGAGTGTGGCCCACCGCTACCAGGTGAGCACGGAATGGCACCTGAAACGCCCC
>JAUQOX010000043.1 GCA_030550695.1 Gemmatimonadota bacterium
ACCGCCGTCCGCGCCAACGCCGCATACAGGTCCGCAGCCTCCCGCAACCGCCCCCGCCGCATGTAGACACCCGCCCCCCCCCCGCCCGCCCCGTGCGCCAGACCCCCCCCCCACCCCCACCAGACCCCCCCCGGGTTCCCACCGGAACTGCACCCTCGACTCCCGTCTCGTAGCCCTCCGGGGCGAGAAGAGGGAGCCCCGGTCGGCAGAGCCCGAGCCCATCTCCGCCGCCAGGCTCCAAGACTCCCCCAGGGGGCGGACGAAACGGACCCAGCCGGAGGTCATGGCACCCGGTTCCCGGCCCAGGGGACCCTGGGTGTCCAAGCGGTCTCCGGTCAGCACCAGGGCCCCTCCCAGGACCCTAGGGTGGGCAAAAGTACCCCGGAACAGGTTGGTATTGAGATCCCCCGTTCCCGCCTCCACCAGCGAGAAAGGGGCGTCGCCTTCCCGGGTCAACGGGGTCAGCTCCACCCTCAACTCCCCCACCCCCCGGACCACCCGAACCCGCTCGAGGCCCCCCAAGCCGATCTGGGAAAGGTCGGGGCTGCCTCCTTCCCGAGGCGGGAGTTCCACCCCGTCCCGAAAGATCCGGAGACGTCCTCCGCCGGTGCCGTGAACGACCAACGAAGCGGGCATCCCGTAGTCGCCCCCCCGCACCGGGATCACACCGGGGATTTGGCTGAGGAGTTCCAGGAGGGTGAGGGCCCGACTGCCCAGGAGGGCCTCGCGATCCCATTCCCACACCCCCGTCGCCCATCCCGTGGGAAGGGCTGCGGGGAAGGGAGGAAAGAGGGGCGCAGGGGGGGCCGGTGCAACCGAGGTGTCGGCTTCACGCTCCTCCGTCGGTAGCCCTTCGGGCAGGGTGTCGGGGCGGGTACGGAGGGTGTCGGGCCGCACCTGGGCCCAGACCTCCGGGTTGCCTGCCAGCGCCAGGGCGGCCACGGCCCCCAGGCACCCCACCAGCACGCGGGGGCCGCCCCCCGGTCGTCTCGCGGGATCGGCCCTCCGGTCAGGTCCCGCCCCCGTCATGAGGCTTCCCGGCTCCGGATCCATTCCACCAGGAGGCGGGTGGGCACCCCCAGGCCCCCCTTCCTCTGGTAGGAAAGCTTGCCTTCCCCATAGGCCGTGCCGGCGATGTCCAAATGGGCCCACGGCAAATCCCCTACGAATTCCCGGAGGAAGGCAGCGGCGGTGATCGTGCCCGCCGGCCGTCCCCCCACGTTCATGAGATCCGCCACCTGGCTGTCCAACTGCTCGCGATACTCCTTCCAGAGGGGAAGAGGCCAGCAGCGCTCCCCGGACCGGTCTCCCGCCCGCCGTAGTTCTTCCACCAATCCCTCATGGGTGCCGAGAACGGCGGAGGCTACGTGCCCCAAGGCCACGACACAGGCCCCGGTCAGGGTCGCACAATCCACCACGGCCGCAGGTTGATACTCCTGGGCGTAGGAAAGGGCGTCGGCCAGGATGAGGCGCCCCTCGGCATCGGTGTTGACCACCTCCACGGTTTTCCCCGCCCGGGTCCGAATGACGTCCCCCGGTTTGAGGGCCCGACCCGACGGAAGATTCTCGGCGCAGGGGACGATTCCCACCACGTTGAGCTCAAGCTCCAGTTCGGCCACCGCTTGAAGGGCCCCCAAGACCGCCGCGCCCCCGCTCATGTCGAACTTCATCTCCTCCATCCCCTGAGCCGGCTTCAGGGAAATCCCTCCTGCATCGAAGGTTAGCCCCTTCCCCACGAGAACCAGGGGAGCCTCTCGGTTTTTCCGTCCCCAATACTCCAGGACAATCAGCCGAGGTTCGGCTTCGGACCCCCGGGCCACCGCCAGGAGGGCCTCCATCCCCTCGGCCCGAAGTTCCTCCGGACCCAGGATGCGGGCTTGGAGGGGCAGCCGCTGGGCCAGGCGGAGGGCTTCCTCGGCCATATGGGCCGGCGTGGCCAAGTTCCCCGGCCGGGCCTGAAGGGTCCGGGCCAAGTTCTCCCCCCGGGCCTGGGCCAGGCCGATCCGCATGCCCTCCCGGACCTGGGAGGGCTCCCCCTGCCAGACCAAGGTCAGCTCTTGCACCGGGGGGGGAAGCCCGTCCTGGCCCTCCGGGGGGCAGCTCTTGAGCTCACGGAAATCCCAGGCGGCCAGGACGGCGCCCTCCACCAAAGCCTGGGCCGAGAGGGCAGGCGCGACGGACCAGAAAGGGTCCCAAGAGACAGCCAAGGCGCCGAGGCGGAGCCCTTCGGCCACCCGCACCGCCCTCCCCATAGCCCGGCGCAGGGTCTCCGCGTCCAGCTCCTCGGCCCTCCCGACCCCCACAAAGAGAAAGCGACCGGGTCCCCCTTCCGATTCCGCTGGGGGAAACAACAGAAGGGTCTCCTCCTTCTTGCCTCGGAAGTCCCCCCGGTCCAAAGCCCGCCGCAGGGCTCCTCCCAGGCGCGTATCCGCAGCCGCCGCCACTCCTTCCGGCTCCCGGATGCCCTCCGGCAAGAAGAGAACAAGCAGAGGAAGATCGGTAAGGACAGGGTCGAGGGTGGAGAGTCGAATGTGCATGGGTCGCAGAACCGGTTCCAGACGAGGCCTCTGGTCAGGATCGGGACAGTGCCGAGGGCCGCAGCGAGGTGGTTTCCCTCCCGGCTCCCGCAGGGGCGTTTTCGGACGTGGGCGGAGGCCACCCTGCACACCGGACCCCTCGAACCGCCCCTGGGCGGCCACACCGAGCCCAGAAAGATACAGCAAGGGGCTCCTTTCACCACCGGGGGCGGGCTGCCGTCAGACCGCAACCCGGACGCGGAGGATACCCCCGGCTGGGGCGCAACCCGTGAGCCGGGGGGTTCCCTGCGGAGCCCAAGGGGGGAAGGGAGCCTCGGGGAGGAGATCCCTTGTTCTGGCCTTTTCTTTCGTATTATCTTCGGTTTCGGTATTTCTTCGGTATCCTGTTCTCACCATCTCCGTCGCCTATGGGAGCCTATCGTCCGGAGCCTCCTTCCTCTGCTGTCCTGCACCAGGAGTCCCCCCTTTCCCCATCCCCCGAAACGGCGGGAAGCCTCCGGGCCCTCTGCGTGTGGCTCCCCACCTTCGAACTGAGGCTGGAACTGGTCCGGGCTCCGGAGCTGGACGCCACTTCGGTAGCCCTCCTTTCCCCCGGGGAAGGGAACCGGCGAACCCTGTGGCAAGTCTCGGAGCGGGCCGCCGAAAGGGGAGTTCGGCCCGGGCAGCTCGTTTCCCAGGCTGTAGCCCTTTGCCCCTCCCTGACCCTCCTGGAGCCCGATCCCACCCACTACGATGCCGCCCACGAGGCCATGGTGGAGGCCCTTCTGGAACTGAGTCCCGTCGTGGAACCTGCGGGAAGAGGGCGGATTTTTGTAGGCATGGACGGACTGGACCGCCTTTACGGTCCTCCCTTCCGGCAGGTGGAGAGGGCTTTGGAAATCCTTTGGGGGGTCTTGCCGCCCCCTTTGGTGGCAGCCCTCAGGGTAGGATGGGCGCCGGGGAAGTTCGGAGCATGGGCAGCCTCGGCCTGGGCCAAACCAGGTAAGCCCGTGGTGATCCAAGAAAGAGAGCTTCCCTCTTTTTTGGCTTCTTGCCCCGTTTCCCTCCTCCCCGAGGACCCCCTCATGATCCAGCGCCTGGAGCGTTTGGGGGTGGCCACCTTGGGCCAGCTCGCCGCCCTCCCTTCTGCCGCCTTGGTGAGTCAGTTCGGCGCAGCGGGGAAACGGGCCGCTGCCTGGGCATCGGGAGAGCGCCTGGACCCCGTGCGGCCCCTTCACCGGCCTCAGCCCATCCGGGTCTCTGTGGACTTCCCCTCCCCTATAGGCCGTACCGAAGCCCTCCACGGGGCCCTGGACCACCTCCTGGAGAAAGCCCTGGCCCGCCCGGGCCGGCGAGGGCGAAGTGTCCGGGGGGTTCGCCTGAGAGGCCGACTGGAAGGAGGAGGTTCCTGGGCCGTGGAAGCCATTCTCCGGGAGCCTTCGGCCCGCCGGGAGGCTCTGGCCTTCCCCTTACGGGGGAAGATAGCCTTGTCCCCTCCCCCCCGAGCTGTGGAAGGTCTCACGGTGGAGCTGTTCCAGTTCGGGCCCGCCAGCACCCAAGCCGGCTTCTTCCGAAAGGAAGAGGAAGGGAGAAGGGAAAGGGAAGAAACGGAACTCCCTCAGGAGGTTCTGCCGGCGGCTCTCCGAGAGGCAGTCAGAGAACTGAAGCTCAAACTGGGCCATTCTCCCCTCTTCCGCGTGGTGGAAGTGGATCCCTGGTCCCGGATCCCCGAGCGACGCTATGCCTTTCTGAGCTTCGACCCTTGAGAGCCGCCCGTCGAGCCGGGAATTCCATGGTGTCCCCCCCCTTCTCCCGCCCTGCCGGGCCGACCGGCTGGACGAAGTCCCCCTCCTTGGGGACGAGGGTTGATGGGGGGATGTGTCCCGAGATGCGCCCCTGGAACACCCCCCGCCCCGTGAAGGTGATAGCGGGCAGGGATGGGGTCCCCGTGGCCCTTCGGGTGGGGAAAGCCACCAGGAAGGTTCTGCAGGTCCTGGAGGTGTGGCAGATCGACGACGAATGGTGGCGAGAGCCCATTTCCCGGCGCTACGCCGCCCTCGTCCTGGAAGACGGGGGGAGGGTTACCGTCTACAACGATCTGTTGGCAGGGGGGTGGTTCCTCCAAGAAGGTTGACGACTCCTCCCTACCCCACCAGGAACGATCCGTACCCCACCACCTGGTGGCGGGGCCCCGCCGTATCTCCCGAGTTCCGCAGATCCACCCGGACCACCGACAACCCCAGGTCCCGGGCCCGCAACAACAGCCCCGCCATGGGGATCCGGCCACAGGCCTGGTGAGGGCCTATGGCCTCCGGTTGGCAGTTCTCGATGGCCCTGGCGGTGGCCTCGTCGAGTTCCACTGCCCGCCGATACGGGAGGTAATGGCTCAAATCCGAACTCACCACCACGAAGGTCTCCTCGCCCCCCCACAGCCCTTCCAGGACCTCCGCCACCTCCTCGGGCGACGCCGCCCCCACCACCAGGGGAACCAACGAAAAATCCCTGAGAACCACCTGGAGGAAGGGGAGGTGCACCTCCAAACTGTGTTCCCCTTCATGGGCCTCGTCCTGGAGCCGGACCTGGGGGAAGGCCAAGGCCCTCTGCACCCCTTCCCGGTCCACCGCCACGGGACCCAGGGGGGTCTGAAAAGCCGTGGCGCTGCTGGCCGCCAGCCCCCGGGCCGGGAACCGGTGGGCGGGTCCCAAGAGTACCACCCGACGGACCTTGTCCCCGACCGTGTCCAGACACCGGTAACCCGAAGCCGCCACAGGCCCCGAGTAGATGTAGCCGGCATGGGGAGCGATAAGGGCCTTGGGGGCCTGGAAGGGTCTGGGCAAGGATTCCCTCGCCGGCCCGGGCGGGAGGGCGGAGTGCCGGGCCTCTCGGAGAAAGGCCTCCACCTGCATTCGCAAAGCGACGGGGTCGTCAGGGTAGAACAGGCCCGCCACCGCCGGTGTCCTGACCCAATCCATGGAAACCTCCCCTCCGCAGGGGTGCCCCGTGCCGACGGGCACCGGTGAAAGGGAACTCCCGGCGTCCAAAAAAATATTACCCCTTGTCAGGAAGCGACACGCGCCGGGATTCCTTCCGGTCGCCGCGCTTCTCCCATCCCAACCCACGCACGAAGGTCCAAGGGGTATGCGGCGCCGCTCCGGGCTTCTCGCTTCCTTCCTTCTCCTCGGATCGGTCGTCGGCGCCGGAGGATGCCGTGCCATGGCCGAGGTGGACAACCCCTTCCGCCGATCCTCCCCGTCGGCCCGGCGAGTCTCGGTCCATATCACCAACCTCAACTTCACCCAGGCCACCGTCTACGGGATCCTCCAAGGGAATCGTCAAAGGATGGGGATCGTCGAGGGCGGGAAAGAAGCCGTCCTGTCCCTGCCCATCAGCGTGCCCAGCGAGCTTTACCTGGAAGTGGACTTCCTGGCAGGGCCTGTCTGTTTCACCGAGCGGATCCTGGTGGCGCCCGGCGACGAGTTGCAGATCACCTTGAACCAAGGCGGGAGCGGCCTGGCCTGCCGGACCCGTCGCTAGGCCGCCCCGGAGACCCGGGGCCCCCCCTTCCCATCTCCCCCCACCCGCCCCGAGGGCTCCCCGGGGCGGGCAAGGCAGAGAACCTTCCCCCCCCCGCCCCTTCCCTCCTGAGGACCGGAGGAGCAGGGTGGGGACTCCTCCCCCTTCAAGACGGACCTGTCGGACTCAGCTTGCCCCGGCCCGGGAAAGCACCGGCGCCAGGACCTCCTCCAGATCGGGTTTACCCAACACCTGGAGTTCGTACCGCACGCGGGTATGGGGGACGGGAATCCGGACGATCCTCCCCAGGTCGATGGGCGTCCCTACCGCCACGGATTCCACGCCTCCTTCCTCCACCGCCCGGACCAGGGTGGCCTCCAGGTCCCTGACCTGCTGTTCCCCGTACCCCATGGCCGGCAGGAGTCCCCCCAGGTTTGGGTATTTCCGGAAGGTGTCCACCAGCTCGCCCACCAGGTAGGGTCGAGGGTCCACCAGTTCTCTTGCACCGCACTTCCGGGCCCCCAACACCGCGGCCCCGTAGCCCATTTCCCCGTGGGTCAGGGTGGGGCCGTCCTCCACCGCCAAGACCCTCTTCCCCTTGAGCACCTGGGGGTCATCGATGAAGAGGGGGGAGGCAGCCTCCAGCAGGGCCGCCCGGGGGTTCAAGGCCTCCACGCTCCGGCGTACCTCCTCCACCCCTCGGGGGTCCGCCGTATCCACTTTGTTGATGATCACCGCGTGGGCCATCCGGACGTTGGTTTCGCCGGGGTAGTAGCGTTGTTCGTGGCCGGGACGGTGCGGGTCCACCACGGTGATGTGGACGTCCGGCCTGAAGAAGGGCGTGTCGTTGTTGCCGCCGTCCCAAAGGAGGACATCCCCCTCCTCCTCGGCCTGGGCCAAGATGTCCTGGTAGTCCACCCCGGCGTACACCACGGAACCCGCAGCCAGATGGGGTTCGTACTCCTCCCGCTCCTCGATGGTCACCCGGTGGAACACCAGATCCTCTTCCCCCGCAAACCGCTGCACCCGCTGGCGAGCCAGGTCGCCATAGGGCATGGGGTGCCTCACCACCACCACCCGCAGACCCCGGTCCCGCAGGAGGCGGGCCACAGCCCGCGACGTCTGGCTTTTCCCCGCCCCGGTACGGGAGGCGCATACCGCCACCACCGGCTTTACCGAGCTCAGCATGGTCCGGGTAGCGCTGGGGATTTCGAAAGCCGAACCGCAGGCCGTGACCCGGGCGGCCAGGTGCATGACGTATTCGTGAGAAACGTCGGAATACGCCATGATGCAACGGTCCACTTCCAGGAGCCGGACGAGTTCTTCGAGCTTTTCTTCAGGGTAGATGGGGATCCCCTGGGGATAGCGGTCTCCGGCAAGCTCGGGGGGATAAGTGCGATTGTCGATGTGGGGGATCTGCTGAGCGGTAAAACCCACCACCTCCACACCGGGGTCGTTGCGGTACAGGGTGTTGAAAACGTGGAAGTCCTTCCCGGCGGCGCCGAGAATCAAAAGACGTGTGCGCTCCATATGCGAAACCTCATCGGTTCAGGTTAGGCGGGATTCCTTTCGCCGATGTCCGCGAACTCTACCTCAAGCCGAGACTCCGGTCCAGGTGGGCCCGCAAGAGCCCCACCCGGACCCCTTCGGGATCCAAACCGCTTCGGGGGCCGACATTCTGCAAGAACAGGACCGCATCCGCGACTCGGCCCGTCCGCAATCTGGCCACCACCCCCATCTCCAGGAGCAGTCCGGAAGGAAGCCATTCCTCCCCCCCGGGCAAGGGCGTGTCCCAGACGCTCCGTGGCTTGGGCCACAAGGTCCCAATCCCTCTTCTCCAGGCCCGCCATCGACCGAAGCACCGCCCCTGCTTCGGGCGGGCCTCCCCATTTCTCCACGGCGGCTTCGGCCTCCGTCACCAGGGCCGGATCCACGACCCGCCATCCCGTACCCGGCACCCACCCGGCACCTTCCGACACGTCCCTGATCCAGGAAGGCCAATCCATGGGAGGGTCCTTCGCCCGCACGAGAGCCCAAGCTCTCTGCTGGCGGTGGAGAACCGCCAAGAACTCCCTGTCGTGCCTCCAGTCGCCGGCCTCCACCGCCGCCTCACCCCAGGCCCGGAGCCGGTTCCTCAGACGGAAACTCCGCCCTCCCGGCGCACCCACGTCAGGAGCAGGACTCCTAATACCCTGTCCAAGGTGGCCCCGCAAACCAGCATGGCCTGGAGTCCCAGAAGAGGCATGAGAAACAGAGAAGCCAGCGCCACCCCCAGAATGCTTCCCAGGGTGTTGATACCGTAGACCCACCCCACCGCCCTATCACCCACCCCAACCGTCAGGAGGGTCCGGGTGATGAGAGGCAGGGTCATCCCCGCCAAGAAGGTCGCGGGGAACATGACGACCATGGGGAGCCCATAACGGACCAGGCTGAACAGGGCGTATCCCTCCGAAGTGCGGGCGAGGGCGGTCAAAAGATGCGCGGTCCACCCGAAGCTGGCGCCGTAGACGGGAAGGGTCGCAAGGGCTGACACCCCCATGAGCCACTGGATCCATCCCAGGGCCCGGACAGGGTCCTGCCAGGCATCGGCCTTCCGCCGCACCCAAAAGGATCCGAGGGCAAGCCCAAGGAGGAAAGCCGAAAGCATGATCTCGAAGCAATGGCTGGCGCTGCCCAACACCAGGGAAAGCATGCGGATCCAGGCCACTTCGTAGATGAAGGAGGCCAAGGCCGTACCGAAGCTCACCCCAAGAGAAGGCGTAAGAGGCGCTGAGGGGTCCCCGGGGCCCCGCTCCGAGGTTCCGCCGCCGGTGCCTCGCTCCCTCCTGGCCCTTCTCTGCCCCAGGCCGTTTCCCTTCCCCTCCACCGCCTTTCCACCCCCCAGGCCATC
This sequence comes from Gemmatimonadota bacterium, assembly GCA_030550695.1. Classification (GTDB taxonomy): domain Bacteria; phylum Gemmatimonadota; class Gemmatimonadetes; order Longimicrobiales; family Gaopeijiaceae; genus JAUQOX01. The sequence continues at coordinate 8,920 of JAUQOX010000043.1, forward strand.
AGGGCCACGACCACATGGAGACTTCCGGCGGCCAATACGCTCCCCGGCAGACCCAACACAGGTAGGAGGAGAAATCCCCCCAGCAGCGCTCCTACCGCCGCTCCCAGGCTGTTCAGAAAGTACTAAGGAGGCCAAGACCCGCCCCGGCAACCGGGGGGCCAAGCGGAGGAAGCCGGCACTCATGAGGGAAAAGGTGGCTCCCAGAAGCAGCGAGGGAGGGAGCAGCAGGGCCCCCACCAGGAGCCACGTGACCGCCGTCCCCGCCGTTGTCCCCCCCAAAGCCGGGAGGAGCCAGCGGTAGGCGAGCGCCTCCAACCCCAGCTAGAGGTCATGGAACAAGATCCCGCCCACCCCCACCGCCAGCTCCACCGCGGCGTACACCACGAGGGGGCGCCGAATCACTTCCGCCCGCTTCGCCACCCACAGCGCCCCCAGGGCCACCCCTCCCAGGAAGAGGATAAGGACCGACGCCTGGGCATAGGCCGTGTGGCCCACGAACAGCCCCAGGTACCGGCTCCACATGGTTTCGTAGACCAACCCAGAAATGCCGGAAAGGAAAAACGCCAGGGAGAGGAGGAGGACGGGGGGGTACACGGTCCGCGGCCTGAGGCGAAGGGGAAAAGGGAGAACGAGGGCCCAAGCTGGGACCAAGTCTCCCACCGGGTCGAGACCAGCCGATCTTGGGGTCAGCCGCACCGCAAAGGAAGGGGGGCACCATCTTGGCAGAGGGTCGTTCAACACCCCACATTCCTGCCGGGTCTATTTTTCGATTCGGCTGGGGTCGGGCGATCGGCTCCCCCCTTCCTTTTACCCTTCTCCTCGGAGGAACCATGCGAAGGTCCTGGGTATTCCTGTTTCCGATGGCCCTCCTTTGGGTTGCCGTGGCTTCGGCGGCGGCCCAGCTCACCACCCCCTTGGACTCCGCCACCCTGGCCGCTTTCCGCTGGCGCCCCATCGGGCCGGCCAACATGGGCGGACGGATCTCGGACGTGGAGGGGATCCCCTCACCCTCGAAGACGTTCTACGTGGCGGCAGCTTCCGGGGGGATCTGGAAAAGCACGGACAACGGCGTCACGTTCCGGCCCGTCTTCTATCGGGAGAGGGTGATCTCCATGGGCGACATCGCCATCGCTCCCTCCGACACCCTGCAGATCTGGGCCGGCACCGGGGAAGAATCCACCCGGAACTCCATCTCGCCCGGCGGAGGCATCTACAAGTCCACGGACGGCGGACTCACCTGGTCCCTGATGGGACTGGAAGGAACCGAACACATCGGGCGGATCGTGGTCCACCCCACCAACCCCGACATCGTATGGGTGGCCGCCCTGGGACCCGTGTGGCGTCCCAGCCCCGATCGGGGACTCTACAAGACCACCGACGGGGGCAAGACCTGGCGGAAGGTCAAATATGTCAGCGAAGACGCCGGATTCGTGGAGGTAGCCATCCACCCCACCAACCCCGACATCCTCTTTGCCGCCAGTTGGGAGGTGCGGCGGGGACCCTACTTCCTGCAGAGCGGCGGCCCCGGGAGCGCTTTGTGGAAGAGCACCGACGGGGGAGAAACCTGGACCAAGGTGGAGGGACCCGGATGGCCGAAGGGGATGCTGGGGAGAATCGGCCTGGCCATCAGCCCCAGCCATCCCAACATCATGTATGCCATCGTGGAGGCGGAACCCTACGAAGGGAACAACAGGCCTAGCGGTCTTTACCGGTCCGACGACGGCGGGCTCACCTGGGAACAGCGGAACACCAACAACGTTCGGCCCTTCTATTACTCCCAGGTTCGGGTCCACCCCAAGAACCCTGACCGGGTCTACTGGTCCTCCACGCCGGTCAACGTTTCCAACGACGGGGGACGGACGGTCGGCACGGCTACGGGGGGCCTTCACGTGGATCACCACGCCATGTGGATCGACCCCGTGGACCCGGACCGGATGATCGTGGGAAACGACGGGGGGATCGGAATCAGCTTCAATCAGGGTGGGACCTACATCTTCCCCAACACCATGCCCCTCGGGCAGTTCTACGAGGTGAGCTACGGGATGGAGATCCCTTACATGGTCTGCGGCGGACTCCAGGACAATGGATCCTGGTGCGGGCCCAGCCGTAGGCGCCAAGGGCCCATCACCAACGCCATGTGGTTCACCGTGGGCGGGGGAGACGGTTTCTTCACCCTGCAGGACCCCGAGCTTCCCGAGATCGTGTATTCCGAATCTCAGGGCGGCAACATGCGGCGCACGAACATCCGCACCGGTGAAAGCTTCACCTTGCCGAGGCCGGGGCGGGGCGGCGGCGGTGGGGGCCAGGGGGCCCAGCAGCCCCAGAACCTGGCCGAGCAGTGGCGGTTCAACTGGAACACCCCCATGGTGCTGTCGCCCCATGACCCCACGGTGCTCTATGCTGCCGGCAACCGGGTCCTGAAATACACGAACCGGGGCGAGCGTTACGAAATCATCTCGCCGGATCTCACCTATGCCGACACCATGAAGATCCGCGTGAGCACCCAGACCACCGGGGGGATCACCCGCGACGTGACGGGGGCAGAAACCTTCTGCACCATCGTGGCCCTGGCCGAGTCGCCCCTGGTCCGGGGGATGCTCTTCGCCGGGACCGACGACGGTCGCACCTGGATCCGCCGAAGCGAGACGGCCGAATGGGAAGAACTCACGGGCCGGTTCCCCGGGGTCCCCGAAGGGACCTACGTGCGCCGCATCGAGCCCTCGTCCCATGATGCCAACGTCTTCTTCGTGGCCTTCGACAACCATAGGAGGGGCGATTTCAAGCCCTACTTGTACATGACCACGGACGGCGGCCGCACCTTCCGCTCCATCGTTTCCAACCTTCCCACGGGGGGGCCGGACTTCGTCCACGTCATCCGGCAGGACCTGCGCAACCCGAACCTGCTGTTCGTGGGAACGGACGTAGGGGTCTACGTGTCCACCAACCTGGGCCGGAGCTGGCAACGGTTCATGACCGACCTGCCCACCGTTCCCGTCCACGATCTCAAGATCCACCCCCGGGACCGGGAGCTCATTGCCGGTACCCATGGCAATTCCATCTGGATCGTGGACATCGCACCGCTGCAGGAGATGACCGACCAGACGGTGACCGCCGAGGCGCACCTGTTCGAGCCGAAACCCGGCCTGCAATACGGGAATCCTCCCGTGGAAGGCCACTCCACCGGCCACATGGTGTTCCAGGTGGGCTCGCCTCCCTTCGGAGCCGAGATCGTCTTCCACATCGGTTCCGGCAACCGGGGCGGGGCGGCTCAGGTCCTCATCCTGAACCCGGCCGGCCAGCAGGTCTTTTCCACCACCGCTGCGGCCGCCCCCGGCCTGAACCGCGTGCTCTGGAACTTCCGGGTCCAGGCGCCTCCTCCCCCCAAGACCCCGGAACAGGTCCAGGATTCCCTCCGGGCTGTGGAGCAGGTGAACCGGCTGGTGGATTCCCTGGTGGCCGCGGGGGGCGACCGAACCCGCTTGGAGCAGGCCCGCCTGGCCGTACTGTCCGGGAATCTGCAGGGCTTGGCCGCCATCTTCGGAGGGGGTGGTGGGGGGGGAGGCGGCGCAGGCCAAACGCCTCCCGGCGGCCGGGTGCGTCCCCATCCCTACGATTGGGTGGAACGCCCCGGGGAGAACTGGAACGTGGGCCAGGGCGGGGGGGGTGGCGGCGTGGGAGCCGCACTGCCCCAAGAGCTGCAACCTCTCCTTCAGGCTGTACGGGCCATCAGCGGCCAGGCCGGTGGTGGGTTCGGAGGAGGGGGGGGAGGAGGAGGGTTTGGAGGGGGTGGGCAGGGCGCCTGGGCAGAGCCCGGCACCTATACCGTAGTCCTGAAGGTGGGCGACAAGGAGTACCGGAAACCCCTCCAGGTCATCCGGGGACCTAATTTCACCGGTTAGGCGTAGGAAGGGATAGGCCGCGGCGGAGGTCCCGCGGGCTTCTCCCTATGGCCGGGCCGCGCTCGAGAGGGCGCGGCCCGGTTTGGAGGTCCATCATGCAGCTACCCTTCCCTCGCCGTCCCCGTGGCTTGCGGCGGTCTAACTCCTTCCCCCGGGGACAGGCCGGGTTCCTCGCCGCCGTCTCTCTCTTGCTGACCCTGGCCGTCGGGGAGGCGGGGGCTCAGAGTTCGAATTCCCAGGGGCGGATGCACTTTTCCGTGTCGCTGGGAGGCTACCTCCTGTTTGGATTCGGTTACAGCCACATCCTCCAGGGAAACCAGTCCCTGGAGTTCACCGTCTTTCCCTTGGCCTTTCCGGCCGAGGGGTTCCCATTTGCCCTCCGTTTCGGTTACGGGTGGATCCCCTCCGATGAGATCTGGCGGGCGAAGCTGGGAGGCAACTTCATGGTGGTCATTCGCCCGGCCGGAGCCTCTCCCCAGCGCTTCGTTCCCATCGTGGCCCTCACGCCGGGAATTCAATACGACCCGGAACAGGACCGAAGCGTACGCGTAGATCTTTGGATGTCGTACTACCTCCGGCAAAAGGTGTTTGCCCCCACGGCCTTGGAGATTCTCCACGCCTGGGATCGCTGACGGGAGGATTGCCATTCCCCGGTGCCCGGACGAGAGGAGTCCTCGTCCGGCGGGAAAGGGAACGGCCGAGGGGAATCCGGCACCCTCCAAGCTCTTTCGGGCCGAATCGTAGGAAACTTTTTTCCCGCGGAGTCCCCATGCCCCGCTCCCATCCCTTCCGCTGGGGTGTCCTGCTTGTCGTGGGGGTCCTGCCTCCAGGGTCCCTGCCCGGGGGCCCTGGGGCCCAGCATGTCCCTTCCCCGCTCAGCCGTGACTCCCTCGCCTTGGATCCGGCCGTGCGGAGCGGGGTCCTGGAGAACGGCCTGCGATACTACGTACGCGAAAACCGCCGGCCCGAAGGACGGGCCGAACTCCGCCTCGTGGTCAACGCCGGATCCGTCCTGGAGGACGACGACCAGCAAGGCCTGGCCCACCTCCTGGAACATATGGCCTTCAACGGAACGGAAAGCTTTCCAAAACAGGAAATGGTGAGATACCTGGAGGCCGTGGGCATGACCTTCGGACCGGAGGTGAACGCCTACACCGGATTCGACGAGACCGTCTACCTTCTCCAGGTTCCCACCGACGACCCCACCCTTCTCGAGACAGGTGTTCGAATCCTCGAGGAGTGGGCCCACCGACTCAGTCTGGAGGTAGACGAGATCGACAAGGAACGGGGGGTGGTGGTGGAAGAATGGAGGTCGGGCCGGGGCGCATCCGCCAGGATGCTCGATCGGCAGCTTCCCGTCCTTCTCCGGGGCTCCCGATATGCCGAGCGCCTCCCCATCGGGAAGGTGGAGACCGTCCAGACTTTTCCCCACGAAGCGTTGCGTCGCTTCTACCGCGATTGGTACCGGCCGGATCTCATGGCCGTGGTGGCCGTAGGAGATTTCCCCGGCGAGGAGGTGGAGAAGCTCATCCGTGAGCGCTTGGGAGCTATCCCCCCGTCCACCCGGCCCCGCCCGCGGCCGGAATTTCCGGTACCCTCCCACACCGACACCCTCTTCGCCCTGGCCACCGACCCCGAGGCCGTCACCACCCAAGTGGCCATCCTCTTCAAGGAGAATCGGCCGTCGCCCACCACGGTGGCGGATTACCGGCGTTTCCTCGTGGACAAACTGGCCATTCGGATGCTGGACAGCCGTCTCTTCGAGCTCACCCAGCAGGACGATCCCCCGGTGGCCGCAGCCGGCACAGACGAAGGCCGCTTTGTCCGGGGAAGCCGGTTCCTCCAGATCGCGGCTCTGGTGAAGGAGGGAGAGGTGGTTCGCGGTCTCCAAGCCCTGGCCCGGGAGGCGGAGAGGGCAGCGCGGTTCGGATTCCTGGCCTCCGAGCTGGAACGGGCCAAAGCGGAGGTTCTCAAGGAAGCGGAGCAGCGCTGGTTGGATCGGGAGAACCAGCCTTCCGCCCGCCTTGCCGACGAACTGGTGGCCCACTTCCTGGACGGGGAGCCCGCTCCGGGGATCCCCTTCGAGTTCGAAGCCGCGAAAGCATTCCTACCGGCGATCCCCTTGGAAGAGGTCACCGAGGCACTTCGCCGCTGGATCCGCCAAGGTAGCCCAGTGGTGTGGGTCAGTGCCCCTCGGCGCGACGGCTTCGAGATCCCCTCCGAGGGGGAACTCCTGGAGGCCATGCGGGCGGTGGGCGCCCAAGACCTGACTCCTTACCAGGATGCGGCCGCCGAGGAGGCCCTCCTCCCCACGATTCCCTCTCCTGGTCCGGTGGAGCGAGAGGAAAGGATCCCCGAGCTGGGGGTCACCGTCTGGACTCTGGCCAACGGGGTGCGGGTGGTTCTCAAGCCCACGCCCTTCAAGGAGGACGAGATCCTGCTCCGGGCCTTCCGGCCGGGCGGCTATTCCCGGTCCAGCCCCGAGGATCATTTCTCCGCCCTCCTTTCCGCCCAGATCGCGGCGGCGGGCGGGGTGGGGAATTTCAGCGCCGTGGACCTCCAGAAGAAGCTGGCAGGGAAGGCGGTGTCCGTGACCCCCTACATCTCGGAACTTTTCGAAGGATTCTCCGGCAGGGCATCGCCCAGGGACCTGGAGACCCTGCTCCAACTCGTCTATCTCTACTTCACCGCCCCCCGGAGGGACGAGGTGGCTTTCCGGGCCCTCC
>JAUQOX010000297.1 GCA_030550695.1 Gemmatimonadota bacterium
CGATCCGGAGACCTTCTTCACCTTTCAGAGCTACACCACGCCCCCCACGGTCTTCCGCTACGATGTGGCCGGGGGGAAGTCGGACATCTTTCGACAGCCGAAGGTCAACGTGGATCCGGCGAGCTACGAGACGGTGCAGGTTTTCTTCCAATCCAAGGACGGCACGCAGGTGCCCATGTTCATCACGTATCGCAAGGGGATTCGGAAGGACGGGCAGAATCCCACCCTTCTCTACGGCTACGGTGGTTTCAACATTTCCGAGACTCCCACCTTTTCCGTTCCCCGCCTGGTATGGCTGGAGATGGGCGGGGTGTTTGCCCACGCCAACCTGAGGGGGGGTGGGGAGTACGGTGAGGAATGGCATCAGGCGGGAACGAAGACCCGCAAGCAGAACGTCTTCGACGACTTCATCGCCGCAGCCGAGTACCTTGTGGCCCAGGGCTACACCTCTCCGCCCAGATTGGCCATTCAGGGGGCCAGCAACGGCGGACTGCTGGTGGGGGCCGTGATGACGCAGCGGCCGGAATTGTTCGGAGCGGCGCTGCCTGCGGTAGGGGTGCTGGATATGTTGCGCTACCACACCGCCAGCTTGAATGCCCGGCAGTGGTCTAGCGACTATGGGCTCAGCGAGAACGAGGAGGAGTTCCGGGCCCTCTACGCCTACTCCCCCTACCACAACGTGCGGGAAGGGACCTGCTACCCCCCCACCCTCATCACCACCGCCGACCGGGACGACCGGGTGGTGCCGTGGCATTCCTTCAAGTTCGGGGCGGCCCTGCAACACGCGCAAAGCTGCCCCAACCCCATTCTGGTTCGGGTGGAGACCCGGGCCGGTCACGGAGCCGGAAAGCCCATCTGGATGCGGATCGAGGAGGTGGCCGACCAATGGGCCTTCCTGCGGTGGGCCTTGAAGTTCTAGGGGAAGAGACCCTGGAAGCTGCCGGGGACGGCAGCATGGGTGGGCCCAACAGGGGCGGGTCCGGTCCGAGGGGCCCCCTTCAGCCCCCTCTCGCCAATCGGGCCACCCCTTCCAGGAGACGATCCACCTCTTCCGGGGTGGTGTAGAGGCTGATCCCTGCCCGCACCACCCCTTGCTCCGCAAGTCCCAGCCGCGCGATGGCGGTCGTGGCGTAGAAATCGCCGTGGGATACAAAGACCGCCGCTTCGTCGGCCAGCCGCGACGCGGCCTCCTCCGCCGCCAATCCCCGGACGGTGAAGGCTACGGTGGGGGTTCGGGGCTCCGAAAGCGGCGGACCCCAGACGCGAACCCCCGGGATCGCCGTCAGGCCCTTCCAGAGGCGGTCCAAGAGGGCCATCTCTTGGCTCAGCAAGGCCTCGAAGAAGAGGTCCAGGCGATGACTTCGGGAGGGGGGAAGAGAAACCGGGCCCCCCGAGGGGCCCTGGGCCGGCCCTTTCGAGGGAGCCGGCCCTCGACCCCCCAACCCTTGTCCTGCTTTTGCCAGCCCTGCCAGGAACTCCACGGCGGCGGTGGTCCCGGCCATGGCCTCATGGCTCAAGGTGCCCAGTTCCCACCGTTCGGGTCCCCGCTTCGGGGCGGGGGCCAGCTTGGGCACATCCAGCTCGTTCAAGAGGTCCTGGCGGATCCACAGCACCCCTGCATGGGGGCCATAGAACTTGTAGGGAGAGCAAGCCAGGAAGTGGCAATCCAACTCTCCCACCCGAATCCTCCGGTGAGGGGCCAGGTGCACGGCGTCCACGAATACCAACGCGCCGGCTTCCCGAGCCATGCGGCACAGGGGAGCGACGTCCGTCACGGTTCCCAGGGCGTTGGAGGCCGCCCCTAGCGCTACCAGCCGTGTACGGCGGCCCAGGAGATCCGGAAAACGTCGCAGGTCGAGGGTTCCCGTGTCCGGAAGCATGGGGAGGACCCGGAGCGTGACCCCTCGTTCTTTCTCCAGGGCCCGCCAGGGATCCACGTTGGCATGATGGTCCAGCTCCGTGACGAGGATCTCGTCGCCCGGTCCCAAAAGCCGCCCCAGGGCTCGCGACAGGTGGAAGGTCAAGGCCGTCATGTTGGGGCCGAAGACGACCTCGTCGGCGGCACCCCCGAGAAAATCGGCCATGGCCTCACGCGCCTGATAACGTACCCGGTCCGTTTCCACGCTGGTGGGGAAGACCCAATGGGTGTTGGCGTTGCGGTGGAAGAGATACTCCTGCATGGCGTCCACAACGGCTTTGGGCACCTGGGTTCCGCCGGGGCCGTCGAAATACGCCACGGGGCGGTTGCCGTGGGTGCGGGAGAGGGCGGGGAAGTGGGCACGGATGGTTTCGACGGGAGGGAGGCTCATGAACGGGCTTTCTCCGGCTTGAGGCACCGAGGAACGGCCGGTTGCTTGGGAGTTTCGGTACCAGGGTTGCGGCACCACCTTGCCGGGCCTTGCCGTCGGGGACATAGTACCGGCTACCGCTGTTTGCAACTTTCTTCGTCACCATTCTACACGCCATGGCCAAAGACACGCAAAACCTCAAGTCCCGACTCCTCTCGACGGCCCTCTGGATTCTTGCGGTGGGGATCATGTTCTCCGCCGCGGCGCACCAGGAACGCACCGGCCCGACGAAGGAGTTCCGAGGCGTCTTCCGGATCGGCGGGCAGGAGCATGCCTACGCCCTGGTCCGGAGCGGCAACACCGACGCCCCGGCCCCTGTGGTGGTGCCCGATCCTGGCCCCGAGGTCACCGGAACGGTGTATTTCAAACGTTATCCCACCGCCGATCCCTTCCGCCCCATTCCCATGGAACGGGTGGCCGGTGACCTACAGGCCCTTCTCCCGGTTCAACCCGCCGCGGGGAAGGTGGAGTATTACGTGGTTCTCGAAGGGCCGGAGGGGGTGGTGCGGATCCCTGAAGGAGAAGAAACCCTGATCCTCCGCTACAAGGACCCGGTGCCCTTGGGGTTCTTGGTCCCCCACGTGTTGTGCATGTTCGTGGGACTCTTGGTGGGAGTCCGGGCCGCTTTGGGAGCGCTGTTCCAGCCCGCCGGGATGCGCCGCCTGGCCTGGACGTCCCTCTTCCTCCTGACCGTGGGGGGGATGATCCTGGGCCCCATCGTCCAGAAGTACGCTTTCGGAGCCTTCTGGACCGGGTGGCCCTTCGGTCATGATCTCACGGACAACAAGACCTTGATCATGTGGCTGGTGTGGGTTGTGGCGGGGGTTGTCGTTTGGAGGCGTCCTTCCCACCCGGACCTCTGGACCCGGGGGGCCGTTCTCCTGGCCGGGGTGATCATGCTGGGCGTCTACCTGATCCCCCACTCCCTGCGGGGAAGCGAGCTGGACTACAGCACCCTGGAGTCGTCGCCCCTGAATGAGGTGCCGCGATGAGGGGGTGGGGGAGAGGGGGGCTGTCGTGGGGGAGAGGGCGTAGGAACTGGGGGTGGGCTTTGGTGCTGACGGCGGCGCCCACCCTCTTCGTCCCCTCGACCCATGGGGCTCAGGAACACCAGGTGGTTCGGGTTACCCCCCCCGGACTGCGTGCCCCTGCCGAGGTGTCGGCCGCCATCAACCCCACCAACCCCGACCACATCGTATTGGTGTCCTTGGCGGCAGGACCTCCAGGAGGGCCGAGGATCACCAACTACGCC
>JAUQOX010000044.1 GCA_030550695.1 Gemmatimonadota bacterium
GTTCGCCTCGATGAAAGGGCCCTCCCTGGCCAGTTCATTGGGTCTGACCTGCAACCGCTGGACAACCCTCGGATAACCTTGGACCAGGGCAAGCGCCAGCAAAACCAGCGCGGCAGCGGCTCCAAAGACGAAAGACCATCGGTGGGTCCATCCTCCCCAGAGCACCAAACCGCCCGCCCCAAGGGCTGCCCCGGCCAAGATCCTGTAGGCGGGAAGCCGCGCATGGAAATCGGCAAACCCGAAGATCCCTTGAACCGCAGAATGTCCGTCCAAGGCCAGAAGATACGAAGAGATCCAAAAGCGGATCGCCAGAAAAACAGAGAAGGTGGCCAGCAAGGCCGTGAGGTGACGACGTACGGGGGGAGGGACCTCGGGTCGACCCGTCCGAAAGCGGACAGTGCCTGCGGCGGCGTAACCTGCGAGGGAAAAGGCAAGGAGGAGGAAGGTGAGGGACAGTCCCAGGACCGCCGCGCCTTCGAGGAGGGGAAGGGCAAAAACGAAAAAGGAGGGATCCTGGCCATAGAAAGGGACATCGATCCCCCAGGTCGGTGCCCGCAGGAACAACCACACCCGGAGACCTGCTCCTCCGGGAAACGAGGTGGCCAGCCATACCCCCAGGAAACCCGAGGCCAAAGCCACCCCCAACGCCACCGTCCGCCTTGGGATCCGTTCGGCGAACTCAAGGTCCCCGAAACGGCGGCGGATCTGGACAGACTCTAGACTCCTTCCGACCCGGCGGAAATTCAGAAGCCCCAGAAAAAAGGCCAAGCCACCTACTATAAGCCGAGTAGCGGCCTCAGTCCAGAAACGAACCCAAAAAACCTCTTCGTACCCGCTTCTACGGAACCAAAGGAGATCGGTGTAGAAGCTGGAGAAAACCCGCCCCAGGAGCAGGGCCGCTCCAAGGGCGGCGGCCGCCAGGAGGAGGAGGCGTCCTCCCTTCCAGATCCGGGTCGCCGGATCAGACATGCACTCCCTGGGACCTAAGCCACCCCTCCACCTCCGCCCGAATCTCTACCAGCCTCTCCGGGGTCCTTGCCTCAAAGCGGGCAACGATCACCGGCTGGGTGTTGGACGTCCGAAGAAGACCCCATCCATCGCCAAACAGGATACGGGCGCCGTCCACCTCCACTACATCGTATTTCTGCCGAAAATACCTCAGGGCCTCTTTCACCACCTCCCACTTCTTGACTTCGTCCACTTCGATACGAATCTCCGGCGTGGCGAAATAGGAAGGGAACTTTTCTACCAGCTTGGATAGGGGCGTGTTCTTTCGGGACACGAGCTCCACAAGGCGCCCAGCCGCATACAGGGCATCGTCAATGCCAAGGTACCGATCTGCAAAACAGATATGCCCCGACAGCTCCCCACCCAGAACCGCGCCAACCTCTTTCATACGGTTCTTGATGTGGGAGTGCCCCGTCCGCCACATGATGGGTTCACCTCCCCGAGCAGCGAAGACCTCGGGCAACGCCTGGGAACACTTCACATCGAAAACCAGTTTCTGGCCGGGGCCCCGCTCCTCGAGGATGTCCAGTCCGAAAAGCAACAGGAGCAGGTCCCCTCTCACCACCCGCCCCCCCTCGTCTACGGCTCCTATCCGGTCGGCGTCGCCATCGAAGGCTACCCCCAACTCAGCCCCTTCTTCCCTTACCAGCTCCATCAAGTCCACCAGGTATTCATCTACGGTGGGATCGGGATGATGATTGGGGAAAGTTCCGTCGGACTCACAGAACAGAGGTACGACATCGGCTCCGATGGCTCGAAGCAAGTCTACCGCCACCAGTGACCCCGTGCCGTTACCGCAGTCCGCTACAACCTTCACCGGGCGGCGCAGGTGAAAGCCCTTGGATACCTCCGCCAGATACAGCGGAATCACATCCTGCCGGGTCCGCGATCCTGCGCCCTCCGTCAGCCGACCTTCCTGGATGCGGGCACGTAGTTCTTGAATCGCGGGCCCGAAAAAGGAGCGCCCCCCCAGATTCATCTTGATGCCGTTGTATTCCGGAGGGTTGTGGGAGCCGGTGACCTGCAGGGCCCCTTCCACCCCCAACCGATGCTCCGCCCAATAGACCAGAGGAGTAGGCACCGTCCCCAGATCCACCACATCCACACCGGCTTCTTGCAAGCCCAGCATCAGGCCCTCCGCCAGCTCAGGAGAATGGGGTCGGTTGTCACGACCCACGACTACCCTTGCGGCTCCGCCTCGGCGGGCCTCCCGCAGCGCACTCCCGTACGCTCGTCCCACCGCCCTGGCCACCTCCGGATCCAAGTCCTTCCCAACGATTCCGCGGACATCATACTCGCGGAAGATATGCCCTTCCGGATGCATCGTCGTGACCTCACGCCTCTATTGGAGTCACCCCACCAAGACCCTGTGCCCCCGTCGCCGACAGCCTGTTCACCTCAGGAGAGAATGGCTCAGGGAATCACTCTTCCCATGGTGCCGGCAGCCTCGAAAAGGGCGGCAACGCTTCTCTCCGCCACCCCCAAGCCCACGGACGGGAAGAGGCCAAGGAATAGAACCAGTCCCACTGCCGTCACCAGGGCAACTTTCATCGGCATGCTCGTCATTACCCCGGCGTGGGCTTCAGCCTCGGGAGCTTCCTTCATCCACATGTACCAGGCCACCCGCAAATAGTACCAATAGGAGATCAGGGTGGCCATGACCAGAACGACGGCCAGGACCCACAATTCGGAATCCACCGCCCCCTGCAGAAGAAAAATCTTCCCCATGAATCCGCCGGTGCCTGGAAATCCCGCCAGAGACAGGAGGAAAACTGTCAGGAACACCCCCAAGGCAGGTTTTTGCCACCCCAGTCCTGCGTAGTCTTCGATCTGAAGACGTTCTTCTCCTTGACGGGCCACGCTCACCACCACGGCAAAGGCCCCTATGTTCATGAGGGCGTAGACCAAGAGGTAGAACAGCAGAGCGGCAGAAGCCGTCTCGTTGGCGGCCACCAAGGCTACCAGGAGGTAACCGCCGTGGGCAATGCTGGAATACGCCAGCATCCGCTTCACGTTGCTCTGCACAAGAGCCATGAGATTCGCCGCCACCATGGTGACCGCTGCCAGCCACCAAAAGACCGAATACCACGTCTCATAAACGGCGTCGAAGGCCACCAGAAACACTCTTAAGAAGGCCACAAAGGCCGCCGCTTTGACTCCTGTAGCCATGAACGCCGTGACCGGCGTCGGCGCCCCTTCGTAAACGTCCGGTGTCCACATGTGGAACGGAACGGCAGCCACTTTGAAGGCAAAGCCCACCGCAAGAAGAGCTATACCGCCGAAGAGGAGGCCTGCGACCGCTTCTCCCTGGATGACAACCCTCTGTATCTGGAGGACATCTACAGTTCCTGTAGCTCCGTAGATGAGAGCGATGCCATAGAGGAAGAAACCCGAAGAGAAGGCACCCAACAGGAAGTATTTCAGACCGGCTTCTGCCGACCGACGGTCCCGCCGGTTGATGGCGGCCAGCGCATAAACAGCCACCGACATGAGCTCCAGGGCGAGGAAGATCAGAATCAGGTTGTGACTGCCGCCCATCAGCATCATGCCTACCACGGCAAACAGCATGAGGGAGTAGGTTTCCGCCGCCTGGAGGCGCTGTCTGAACACGTAGGTAAAAGAGATGGAGATCGACAGGAAGGCAGCGACCAGGAAAATCCAGTTGGCAAACAGACGGAACTCGTCCACGGTCACCATCCCGTGACCACCCGTCGACCCGGCGGTGTAGAGCCATCCGTTGGCCCCTGCCGCCAAGAGGAGGCCCACCAGACTCAGGGTGCCGAGATCATCGGCGCTGGGTCGCCCCTCCTCCTCTTTTTTCCAGACTCCCGCCAGAAGCACCACCATTCCCCATAGGGAAAGGACCAGCTCCGGCAGGAGAGCCACCAAATAGTGCGCGGGAGTGGAGAAGTCGAGAGTCATGGGTATCTATTCCTCGTCCCCTCGGGGAACGTGGTTTTCCGAAAGCTGCGGCTCTGCAACCGCTGAAAGCTCTGCGTCCTGTGGGTCACCGTACCCCACCACCTCCCCGCCATCGCCATGTACACCACCCAGCGCTCCGAACGGAGCCGGCAGGTTCGCGCGGACCCCCTGCACCCGTTCCAACACCGTGACCACAGAGGCCTCCATACGGGAAAGGAAGGGGGTCGGATGGAAGCCGATCCAGATCATGAGGGCCACCATCGGGCCCAGAATGGCAATTTCCCGGGGGGAGAGGTCATCCATCTCCCGATTTTCCTTCTTCTCCAGGGCGTTGAAGAAGACCTTTTGGACCATGGGCAGCATGTAATAGGCCGCGAAAATCACCCCGCTGGCGGCGATGATCCCCATCACGGGACGGGCTTCGAAGGTACCGACCAGGGAAAGGAACTCCCCGATGAACCCGCTGGTGCCCGGGAGCCCGATGGACGTCAAGGCCGTGATGAGAAACGCGGTAGCCAGCCATGGGGTCACCCGCCCTATGCCGCCAAAATCCTCGATAAGCCGAGTGTGCCGGCGCTCGTAGAGCATGCCGAGCAAAAGGAACAAGGCTCCGGTCGAGATCCCATGGGAGATCATGACCACCAGGCCCCCTTGTAGGCCATTCACCGTCATGGCAAAAATCCCGAGGACGACGAACCCCATGTGGGCCACGGAGGTGTAGGCCACCAGCTTCTTCGCATCCGGCTGGACCGCAGCCACCCAGGCCGTATAGACGATGCCGATGATGCCAAGGATCATCATGAGGGTGACGACCGTGGGATGCTGCGCGGCCTCGGGGAAGAACGGGAGAAGGAAGCGCAGGAAACCGTAGGTCCCCATCTTCAGCAGCACTGCCGCCAGGATTACCGACCCCGGGGTAGGTGCCTCCACGTGGGCATCCGGGAGCCAGGTGTGGAAGGGGAACACCGGTACCTTGATGGCGAATGCAAGGCAGAACGCTGCGAAGAGCCACATCTGCTCTCGAAGGGACAGCGTGACCTGCATAAGGTCCGCATAGGCGAAAGAAGCCACCCCCGTGGCCGCGCGGGCCTGGAAATAGAGGTAGAGGAGCGCCACGAGCATGAGAAGGGATCCGAAGGCCGTGAAGAGGAAAAACTTGACGGCCGAATAGATCCGCCTCTCCCCCCCCCAAACCCCGATGACAAAGTACATGGGAACCAGAGTGATCTCCCAGAAAACGTAGAAGAGGAATAGATCGACGGCCACGAAAACGCCGATCACTCCGGTCTCCATGAGCAACATCAAGGCATAGAAGGCCTTTTCGTACTTCTTGATGTAGTTGAAAGACCCGAGAATGGCCACCACCGTGGTAAAGGTGGTCAGGAGGACCATGAACAGACTGATCCCGTCCACCGCCACGGCGTAATTCACCCCCCATGGTCGGATCCAGGGGCGGGAACTGTACATCTGGAAATTCCCGGTGGCGGGATCGAAAGCCCACCAAAGACCCAAACTCAGTACCAGGATGAGCAGGCTCCACCCCAAGGCGAGGTATTTGGCCCGCGAGGATGGAGCCAGCAGAACCGAAAGCATGCCCACCAGGGGCAACCAGAGCAGGGCATGGAGAATCCAACCCTCGTAGCCCAGAGCAGCCAGAAAACCGTGCATGCGAATCGTCCGTCTAGAAAGCCACCCGCCAGAGGACCACCAAGACCCCCACGACCAGGAAGAACGCGTAGGTGTTCACAGACCCCGTCTGGAAAAGCGTAGCGATCCAGCCGAAAGCACGTGCCAGGTAGCCCAACCCGTTGGCCACGCCGTCTACGATCCCCTGGTCGACGATCTTCCAGGCGAACCGGGAAAGGCGGACCACAGGGCGGACCACAAGAGCATCGTAGAGCTCATCCACGTAGTACTTCCGGTAGAGCACCCGCCGGAGCCCCGTCGGCTCGACATCCTCATGGGCAGGCTTGTAGGCGATCCCGCTTACGACCCGGGCCGAAACCAGGACCACGGCAAGTGCAGCGGAAGTGGACAAAACCGCCCACAGGAGTTCCCCTCCCCCGAAGGGCGCATGGTGGGCGAACCCTCCCGCATAGCGGGTCAGGATTTCCTCAGCCGGACCGGTGACCGGGTGTAGCCAGTGGTGGAGCCATTCCGCCATTGGCAGGAGACCGAAGCCGCCCAAGAAAGACTCCTGGATGGCCTGGGGTACGTTCACCCACCCCCCGAACACCGACAAGACAGCCAGCACTACGAGGGGCACCCACATGACCGGGGGGGCCTCATGGAGATGGTGGGCTTCCTTCTCACCGGTACGGTTCCTCCCGTGGAAGGTCATGACCATCAGGCGAGTCATGTAGATTGCGGTCAGCATCGCCGCGGCCAGACAGGCTACCCAGATGAGAGTATACCACTGTCCGTAGGGTCCCTCTGCCCTGGCCCCGGCATACCAGATGATCTCGTCTTTGGAGAAGAAGCCGGCAAAGGGCCAGATCCCCGCGATAGCCAGGGTCGCTACCCACATGACAATCCAGGTTATGGGCATGAACTTCCTGAGCCCTCCCATGTTGCGCATGTCCTGGGGATCTGCCTGACTGTGCGTATGATGGAGGGCGTGATGCATGGCATGAATCACGGCCCCTGAACCGAGGAACAGCAGAGCCTTGAAGAAGGCGTGCGTCATCAGATGAAAGATCCCGGCCGCATAGGCACCTACCCCCACTCCGACGAACATGTATCCCAGCTGGGAAATCGTCGAATACGCCAGCACCCGCTTGATATCGTACTGCGCGAGGCCGATGGTGGCGGCAAAAAGCGCGGTTGCCGCTCCGATCAGAGCTACCGCCAGACTGCCCGCCGGCGCAAGGGCGAAGAGCACCGACGTCCGGGCGACCATGTATACACCTGCCGTCACCATGGTCGCGGCATGGATCAGAGCGCTGACCGGGGTGGGACCCGCCATGGCGTCCGGTAACCACACGTACAGTGGAATCTGGGCGCTCTTGCCAGTAGCTCCCAAGAGCAGAAGCAATGTGACGGCGGTCACCAGCCCACCGCCGTAGACCAACACCGACGGTGCCTGGTCGAAGATTTCCACGAAGTTCAGGGTTCCGAAGGTGGTATAGAGCAAGAACATGGCCACCAGGAACCCAAAATCGCCGATACGGTTTACAATGAAGGCCTTCTTGCCGGCATCGGCCTTTTCACGATCCGTGAACCAGTAACCGATGAGAATATAGGAGCAGAAGCCGACGCCTTCCCAGCCCACGAAAAGGACCGGGAAGCTGGCCCCCATGACCAGAATGAGCATGAAGAAGACGAAGAGATTCAGGTACGCGAAATACCGCGGGTAGCCTGGATCTTCGCCCATGTATCCCACGCTGAAGACATGGATCAGAAAACCGACGCCGGTAACCACCAGCATCATGACCATGCTCAGCTGATCAAGCTGGATGGCCGCCTCCACCTTCAGGCTGCCGGTGGCCATCCATGTCCAATAGGTCCGGATAACCGGCTCGTGGAGATCCGCCCCCATCATCCTTACGAAGTTGATGAGAGCCACCACGAAAGCCAGTCCCACCACACCGGGCCCGATCCAGGTGGGAAGCCGGTGGGTCAGCGGGCGCTCGTGTCCATGCATGAAGTCCGGCTCCCGGCCCTGCCTCACTGCCTCAGCGGAACGGCGCCCTGCAGCCAGAGCCAGGGCGCCGTTCAAGAGAAAACCGACGAGAGGAAGGAGGATTACCAATCCCGGCAGGAAAGGTTCGAAGGCTCCATGAGCTCCATGCACGTCGCCTTCCATCGGGCCGCTCGGCATCCCCTGCCAGGTCCAGAACCCCAGTGGGATTGTCATGCCCTTACCACTTCAGAAGATTGAAGTTGTCAACATTCACCGTCTCGTAATGGCGGAAGATGGATATGATGATGGCCAGTCCAACAGCCGCCTCCGCCGCCGCCACGGTCATGACGAAAAAGACGAACACCTGCCCATCAATGCCGAGATAACGCGACAGGGCCACGAACGCCAAATTGACCGCGTTCAGTTGGAGTTCTATACAGAGGAACATGATGATGGCGTTCCTCCGCAAAAGGACTCCCAGAGTGCCCACCCCGAAGAGCAGCGCGCTGAGAATGAGGGCTTCGATCAGCATGGCTCAGACCCTCCGTTTAGCCAGCGCCAGGGCACCGACCACCGCCACGAGGAGGAGGATTCCCGTCACCTCGAAAGCCACGACATAGTCCACATACAGGGGACGGGCCATGGCGCCCACTGCCCCCTTCTCGGCGATCAGGCTCTCCAAGATCCCGGAATCCCTGATGCGACCCGCAAAGGGCTCGGGCGCCGAGGCGCGAAAGTGGCTCACCAGAAGGCCGGCCAAGGCTCCCGACACTCCAAGGCTCAAGACAGCGGCCAGCCCTCCCTTCAAGTCCTTGCGGTAATCGTGGCCGAGATTCAGGAGCATGATGACGAACAGGAAAAGCACCATGATGGCGCCGGCGTACACGATGACCTGTATGGCTGCCAGAAAATGAGCCTCGAAAAGGACGAAGATCACGGCCAGGGAGGCCAGCGTCGTGACCATGTAGAGGAGACTCGCCACCGGGCTCTTGCGGGTGACCATGGCCACCGCGCTGCCCAAAGCCACCACTGCCATCGCATAGAAGAGGATCTGAGCCATGATCGTCCCCTTCATTCGGATCGTGGGTCAGAGGGGTCCCACAGAAGGGCCGTAGGATGATCCTGTTCCATGAGGCGGTCCAGGTCGTAGACGAATCGATCCCGGGTGTACTCGGCGTTCTCGTAATCCACTCCCACGTGGATCGCCTCGACCGGGCAGACTTCCTGGCACATCCCGCAGAAGATGCACCGGAACTCGTCGATTTCGTAAACCACCGGGTACCGGTTCCCCTGATCATCTTCCCCACCCACCAATCGGATACAATTGGCCGGACAGACTGTGGGGCACAAACCGCAAGCCACGCATTTCGGCCGACCATCGGCGTGCACCTCCATGCGATGGGTGCCTCGCCAGCGAGGAGAAAGGACCGGCCGCTCTTCCGGATACTGGATGGTGACTTTGTTGGGGTTCACGAGATGCCGGAAAGTGAGGGCCATCCCCTTGAGGGTTGCCCTCAGGTACGAAGTCCGCTCAGGCTCCGGCCGCCGAACTACCTTTACCTTGGGAGGCATCGTCTCCTCTTCGTGGTATTCTCACATGACCGATCTCTCTACCGCGCCACGCCCTAGGCCGTTGTACCGGATCCCCCGACACCGAAGGGGGTGACGGCTTCCCTCCCGAGAGTTCTCGCCTGGATTCGATACCGCTCCCGAAGTCCATAGGCCGCACCCGACAGAATCCTTCCGCGATCCACCACCCACAGGAACACCGCCGTGCAAAGGGCACTCACCATCGTCAGGATCGCCCCCCAAACGAATCCGTAAGGAACCCCCACCGTATCGAGGGAGAGGACGGTCACAGCTACCACCATGACATAGGCCAGCGCCGTGGGAAGCAGCACCTTCCAGCCTAGCTGCATGATCTGGTCATAGCGGAAGCGGGGCACGGTCCAGCGCACCCACATGTACAGCAAGATGAAAAAGCTCGTCTTCACGGCGAAGGAACCGAAGGTGAGGATGGTCTTCCACCAGGCCAGAACCGCAGGCACGGGGCTTCCCTCGCCGTCGAAGCCCTGAATCCAGATGCCTTCATGACGAAAGGCGTCGTCTCCCCTCCAGAACGGGATATCCCACCCCCCGAAGAAGAGGGTAGCCATCAGAGCCGAAGAAGTAAGCATGTGAGCATATTCCGCCATGGGATACATGGCGTACTTCATTCCCGAGTACTCGGTATGGAACCCACCCACCAGCTCGGATTCCGCCTCGGGCATGTCGAAAGGCAGACGGTTGGTCTCGGCAAAGGCGGAGATTACGAACAGGATAAAAGCGAGGGAAAGGGGAAACGCAAACCAAAGGCCCATCTGTTGCTGGCGCCAGACCATCTCGGTCAGGGTAACGTTGCCCGCGACGATCAACACCACCACAACGGAAAGACCCAGGGCCACCTCGTAACTCACCATCTGTGCCGACGCCCTAAGTCCTCCCAGAAAGGAATACTTGTTGTTGGAAGCCCAGCCCCCCATTACCACTCCGTACACCGCTAGGGAACTCAGGGCCAGTATGTACAGGATCCCGATGGGGACGTCGGCGACGATCATGTCCACGACTCCCCATGGGGTAGGCAACGGCGAAGCAAAGGGAATCACAGCGAAGGTTACCAGAGCCGGGACCAGGGAAAGGAGCGGACCTAAGAGGAAATAGGGCTGAGCAGCCGTAGCCGGCATGGTCTCTTCCTTCAAGAAGTTCTTCAGACCGTCGGCTACCGGTTGCAAGATGCCGAAAGGCCCCACGCGGTTCGGCCCCAGCCGGTCCTGAATGAATGCGGCGATCCGCCGTTCGAGGAGAGTCAGAAGGGCCACTACCCCCATCACCCCGGCGAACACCGCCAGGACCTTTAGCGTCGCAGCCACCAGAAAGGCAGTTTGGGAAAGCTCTTGCATGGACGTCGCGCCTCAGTCTCCGGAAACCAGAGCCGGCTCCCGCACCATTACCCCCCGCGTCCCGATATCCCGGTAGGAAATCCCCTCCAACGCAGGGGTCCGTTGTGCTACCCTTTCGAAAGCCACATGGGCCTCAGCAGGCGCCGGTCCCTCGCCCAGAGCGGCCAACATGGAACCAAGGACTCTCCAGGCTGGCCAAGCCTCTCCCGGCGCCCGCAAGGCCGGCCAGAACCGCTGAACCCTTCCTTGGACGTTGATCCACGTGCCTTCGCTTTCCGCAAAGGTGGTGATGGGCAGGACAAAGCGAGCCCGGCCGGCCGCCACCGACGGGTAGGTACCGAAGTAGACGTACACGGCGGCCCGACCGCCGAAATCTTCCCCCTGATCCAACAGAGGATCGCCCAGCACCAACACGATCCCCTCATGGGAGGCTACCTGGTCAAGACCCCCGCGGGCCTCGTCGTCTCCTACCCGGATCATCCCTTGCAGCTCTGCACCCCGCACGTTCGGAGCCAGATCCCTTCGCCTGGCCAGGATCGGATAACCCGGCAAAACGATCTCGTCCGGCGCCCGGCGGGAGCGATAATAGATTTCGCCACCCCCCAAGACGTCCACCAGGGCCCTGAGGAAACCCATGTCCTCGTTGGAGGCCAAGGGTGAGCAAACCGCCCTCACCGCTCCTTGGCCTATGGCGGCTCGGAGGTCCTCGGCCAGCGAGTTGACGGCCTCTGACCAACCCACAGCTTTCCCGCCCACCACCGGCACACTCAAACGATCCCGGCGATTCATCCACTCGTAGTTGAACCGTCCGTAGTCGCACATCCACCAGCCGTTCACCTCGAGGTTTTCCCGGGGCTTGAGGCGCTGGACCAGATTGTCCCGCGTATGGATGGAGATATTGCAGCCTTGACTACAGGACGGACAGACGGAGGGGGTGTGATCCAGGTCCCAGGCACGAGCCTTATAGAGGAAGTCCTTGCTCACCAGGGCTCCCACGGGGCAGATGTCCACGATGTTCCCCGCAAAGGGCGAACCCTCCAGGCCTTTCTCGAAGAACGTGTCGATGACCGAACGGCTTCCCCGCTCCACCACGCAGAGGCGGTCGTCTTGGGCTACCTCCCTCATGAAACGGACGCACCGCGTGCACATCACGCAACGGTCCCCGTAGAAGAGGACATCGCCCCCGAAGTCGTCCCGTCCGAAAACCCTCTTAGGCTCCCGGCTGCGCCCATGTACCCTTCCTTCGGCAAACACGTAGTCCTGGAGTTTGCACTCTCCGCTTTGGTCGCAGATGGGACAGTCCAGCGGGTGATTCACCAGGTAGAACTCCAGGACGCCCGTCCTCTGGGCGCGAGCCTTCTCGCTATCGGTGTGCACCACCTGGCCCTCGGCTACCGCCGTTTTGCACGACGGGGCCAGTTTGGGCCACCCTTCCACCTCCACCAGGCAGAGGCGGCACATCGCCGGTGAGGAAAGCCCAGGGTGATAGCAATAATGGGGGATCTTGATACCCACCATCTCCGCCGCCCGAAGGATCGTTGTGCCCTTGGGAACCGTCACCGACCGGCCGTCGATGGTAAGGGTCACCGTCTGTGGATTGGGCTGTTGGCTCATCTTCCCCGATGCTTCCATCCTTCGCTTAGGGTCGGATCCTTGGAGCGCCAGATTCGTCAGGCAGCTCCCACTCGCTCTCCTGTCCGGATGCGGGCAAGGTACTCATCCCGGAACTTCATGATAGAACTCTTCACCGGAGCCGCTGCCGAGTCGGAGAGAACACAGATGGTGGTCCCTTCCATCTGGCCCGCCACTTCCATCAGGGTATCCAGGTCCTCCTCGGTCCCCCGCCCCTCCTCTATCCGACGAAGGATTTTCTCCATCCAGGCGCTGCCTTCCCTGCAGGGAGTGCATTGCCCACACGACTCGTGGGCATAAAAGCCCACCATCCGGCGCACCTGCTTCACGATGTCGGTGGTGTCGTCCATCACGATCACCGACGCGCATCCGAGCTGCGACCCGGCCTTAGCCACACCCTCGTAGGAAAGAAGACAGTCCCAACACTCCTCCGCGCTCAGGATAGGTACGGAACTCCCTCCAGGTATGACCGCCTTGAGCCTCCGTCCTTCCCTCAGGCCGCCGCACACATCCTCGATGAGCTCCATCAGAGGAAAGCCTAAAGGCAGCTCGTAATTGCCGGGCTTGCGGACATGTCCGCTCACGCAAAAAAGCTTCGTTCCCGGGCTTTGGTCGGTGCCGTAGGCACGGTAGGCTTCCCCCCCGTGAAGGGTGATATAGGGCACCGAAGCCAAGGTTTCCACGTTGTTGACCGTGGTGGGCATCCCCCGATACCCTGCCTGAGCCGGGAAAGGCGGCTTGACCCGCGGCTGGCCCCGTCTACCCTCCAGGGAGTTCATGAGACCCGTTTCTTCGCCGCAGATGTAGGCACCAGCCCCCACGTGGATCGTGATGTCGATCCGGATCCCGGATCCCATGGCGTTCTCGCCCAGGATTCCTGCTTCGTAGGCCTCCTCGAGAGCCCGTGCCAGAACCTGGGTGGTCTCGAAGAACTCCCCCCGGCAGTAGATGTACGACTGCTCAGCCTGAATCGCATAGGCCGCAATGGCTATGCCTTCGATCACCTGATGCGGGGTCCATCGAAGGAGCTCCCGGTCCTTGAAGGTGCCCGGCTCCGACTCGTCGGCATTACAAAGGAGGTAATGCGGGCGGGTCCGTTCCTTGGGCATGAAGCTCCACTTCACTCCCGTGGGGAACCCCGCTCCTCCCCGCCCCCGGAGTCCTGAAGCCTTGACCTCTTCAATGACCCTGTCTCGGCCCATTTCGAAGGCCTTCGGAAGAGCCTGGTAGCCCCCCCGCGCCTTCCAACCCTCCAGGGAGCGCGCTCCAGGATCCCCGAAATACCGGGAGAGGAGCCGGACTTCTTTAGGATGCGTGTAGGGGTAGGCCATTCATTCACCCTGCGTCTTCAGGCGTTCCAGGATGGCCGGAACGTCCTTAGGGGTAACGTTCTCGTAGTATCGGGAATTGATCTGTACACAGGTAGGGAAGCCGCAGGCCGCCAGGCACTCCGCCTCAACCACCGTGAACAGGCCATCCTCGGACGTCTCCCCCAGCTCCGTGCCAGTATTGTTAAGGAAAGCCTGCAGAACCTCGTCGGCTCCACAGAGGTTGCAGCTGATATTGGTACAGACCTGAATGAGAAAGCGACCCACAGGTCGCTTGTTGTACATGGTATAGAACGTGGCCACACCACGGACATAGGCTGGGGACAGGTCCAGGAGCCTCGCGACTTCCTCCATGGTTTCGGGGGAAAGGTAGCCCCTCAGCTCCTGAGCCAGGCCCAGGGTGGGCAGGAGGGCTGAACGGGCGTCCGGGTAGCGACTACGGATCTTGTCCCAGCGCTCTCGATACGGCCCTTCAAAGAGGGGAGCACTCGGGTCCTTGTCCGCAAGCATGTATGGATAGGTAGCCGCCGTCGCGGGGTGAGTTCCCTCCTTGGGCCTCTCCCCCACATAGTCGTCCCCTCGAACCTGAGCCTCGGTGAGTTGAAATTCGCCCGTGTTGCCCGCCCACCCAGGATTGTTGAAGGGTATCCCGGAGGAGTCGCTCATCGGTCGATCTCTCCAAGAACGATGTCGATGCTGGCGTTGATCATGATCAGGTCGGCAAGAAGGTGACCCTCCAAGAGCTTGGGGAGCACCGAGAGGTTGACGAAGGAGGGAGGCCTGACCCTCCACCGGACCGGTTTGGTCCCCCCATCGCTCACCACATACATCCCCAGCTCACCCTTGGAAGCCTCGACGGGGAAGTAGCATTCGCCGGGGGGAGCGTGGATTCCTTCGGTGATGAGCTTGAAATGGTGGATCATGGACTCCATGTCGCTCATACAGTCGGTCTTGCTGGGGAGAGTAATCCGAGGGTCGGGGACATCCATGGGCCCCTTGGCTTTTTCCAGGCGATCCAGGGCCTGATGCAGGATACGGACACTCTGCCGCATTTCCTCCATGCGGACCAAGTATCGATCGTAACAGTCCCCGTGCTCCCCCACCGGAATGTCGAAATCGTAAGTGTCGTAGTCGTAGTATGGCTGATCCTTTCGTACGTCGTATGGAATCCCGCTCGCCCGTAGGTTCGCCCCGGTAAAGCCGTAATTCAGAGCCTCCTCGCCCGAAATGGCCCCCACCCCGAGGGTGCGGGAAAGGAGCAGACCGTTGGCGGACAGGAGCGCATCACACTCGTCGAGAGTTCTCGGGAGACCGTTGCAAAACTCTCTGACGCCTTTCGTCCAACCCTCGGGCATATCACACATCATTCCACCCACACGGGTGGCAGACGTCGTAATCCTGGCGCCCGTGTAAGCCTCGTGCAGCCGGTAGATTTTTTCGCGTTCCTGGAAGGTATAGAGGAAGGGAGTGAAGGCCCCTGCATCCATGGCGAAGGTGCCGAGCCAGAGCAGGTGTCCGAAGATCCTGTCCAGCTCCATCATCACCACCCGGGTAAGCTTACAGCGTTCCGTCACCTCGATCCCCATCATCTTCTCGACGCTCATCACGTAAGCGCAGTTGTAGATAAGGGGAGCGAGGTAGTCCATCCGGTCGGTGAGGGGGACGATCTGATTCCAGGTCCGATACTCTCCCAGTTTTTCAAAGGAGGAATGGAGATAGCCGATATGAGGAATACAACGCACTACGGTCTCCCCGTCCAACTCCACCACCAGGCGCAGGACGCCGTGGGTGGCCGGGTGTTGGGGGCCAATATTGATGAGCATATGTTCCGAGCTGAAGTCCGGCTCGGGAAGGTCGATGGGAGCCAGGGGACTGGGGGTTGGACGGCCGTCCACGCCCATCTCGGGGTTCCGGCCCAGGGTAAACTCTACGGTCTTTCGAGCCATTTGGGTGCCGATGCCTCAAAGGTTCGCTCCGATGTGCGGGCCCTTCATCCTAGCGAGCCCCGTCAGCGGGAAGACCGCTCCTCCCGCATGGCCTCCAGCTCC
>JAUQOX010000298.1 GCA_030550695.1 Gemmatimonadota bacterium
TCCGGGATGGTGCGTAAGGGATTGATCTCGACCTCAGGCCACGCCGCCGGTCCTTCTTCCGCGCCTGTTTCCTCCGCGGCAAGGGACAGACCGCCTGCCTCATCCGCTCCCTCCCCCCCGAGCTCCTCGAGCCAACCGTAGCCCCCCAAGGCCCCCTCATCCCCGGGGGCGACAGCCACCGGAGGTTCCTCCCCTTCCCAAGAACCGCTCCGGTCCTCCGGAGCTGCCTCGTCCAGGGGCGCGGCGGTGGCCGAAGACTCCATCGGCCTGGGGGCCGGATCCAGAAGGCTGTCCCGGGAACCGACCCCCGTCTCGGCGGGCCCTGGCGCTTCCTCACTTCCCCCCGGGATCACGACCCTTTCTTGGGCCGGTGCCACGAAGAAGACCTCTTCGCAGACGCTGCAGCGGGCATGCACCCCCTCGGGCGGCACCTTCCGGGCGTCGACGGGAAAACGGGTTCCACACCCGGGACACTGGACGGTCATGACTGTTGCCCTCTTCTTATCGGCTTTGATTGTGATCCGACGCAAACGCAGTGCGGAACGGACGGCCCTTGGACGAGCCTTCCCTCCCAGCCTACGACGCCCCTTGACCCCGCTGAGGCCGGACGGAAAGAGCCGCCGTGACTCCCCTCCGGTCCACTACGTACACCGACCCCGGCACGGACTTCGCATAACTCTTCATCTCCGCTGCCAGCTCACTGACCTGAGCCGTGTGGGTGAACCTTTCCCCTTGGTTGGTGACCACTCCGATGGAAAGGGTCATGAGAGGAATCCGGTGCGTAGCCCCTCGCCGGTCCTTTCCCAGGAAGTATCCGGCCTTCCTGTCCTCCGGGCTGTACTGGTAGGGGATCAGCTCATCGAACAGGGTAATGATTTCATCGCAACAGGGCTCCAGGTACTGGAGGGGAACGTTGAAGATGAAGTCGTCCCCCCCGATGTGGCCCACGAACCCCCCCGGTGCCAGGGCGCGCACCACATCCCTGAGAATCCTGGAAACCAGGTAGATCACCGAGTCTCCGCAGGTATAGCCGTATCGGTCGTTGAACTCCTTGAAGTGATCGAGGTCGGCATAGCACACGGCAAACGGAAGACCGGCGGCAATGCGCTCCTGCAGGTCCCGTTCGATCTGGGCCGTGCCGGGCAAGCGGGTGGTCGGGTGGACATTGACGTCCCGCATGGCCCTCCTGAGCACCAGCTCGAGCCGCAGGGCCTTTTCCCGGTCGGGCAGCCGTTCGCCCACCACCTCGTCGGCCCCGGCTTGTAGCCCGGCCGTGGACAGTTCTGGCATACCGTCCCCCCGATCCGGGGACAGGACCACGGTGGGGACGATGGCCGTGAAAGCATCGTTCTTCACCGCGGCGCAGAGCTCCAGGACCGGGCCCGCCTGCCTTCGGGCATCCAGGACCAGACAGGCCGGAAAGGCCCGATTCAGCAGGGAATAGACCTCCTCCGCCTGCCGGACGTGGTGAACTTCCAGCCCGTGAGCCCCGGCAAAGCGGCCGATGAGGGGAGGAGGGCTTTCACTCCACGGCCCAAAGTAGACCAGCGTCCGTTCTGACGCCATCCAGATCCTCGCGGAAAAGAAACCGATCAGCCCTCACTCTTACCGTACTAGAGAAAGGGTGCAAGTGTCAAACGGTCCGCACGCCGACGCGCTGCGGACGAGGAAGTCGCTGAAACCCCCGGAGGGCCTGCGGGCCTTGCAGCCGCCAGGCCGATGAGCCGGGTCACCTCGCCCATGGCTACCCTGCCGGACGGCCGAAGTCGGGAACTACCACCAGGACGCCCGAGGTCCCGGGTCGGGTCCTGCGGTTCCTACCCCTTGCCGGACCTGGAATCCGGCACCAGTTCCACGCGCAGGGCCCGGTTGCCCCCATCACCGTCTTCCTCCCGGCGAGACCCGAACCTGGATCAACCAGCTCCAGGCCGGGTCCGGGGGGGAGAGGAGGAAGGTCTGGAGCTCCACCGAGCGCCCTCCCCCCAGTCCGCGCAGCCGCGCGGACACCAAGGCGTCTACGGCGCTCAGGAGGTGGTTGCCCAAGATCAGGCCCAAGAAGTTGGTGGCTCGCCGGAGGCTTTCGTCGCTGGCTCGAATGAGGTCGCGGTATTCCATCCAGTGGAGGGCAAAAGGGCCCCAATCCCAAGCCATCTGAGGGGAGTAGGCTCGGGATCGGTAATACTCCAAAGCTTTCTGATAGGCCACCGAGCTCGGGTCGTGGGCCCCGGTGGAGTCGGACCCCAGGAACATCTGCCGAGCCAGGAGCCACACGCTCCCGTTGTAGGTGTCTGGGTCTTCTTCCGGCTGGACCCCTGGCTGAACGGGATCGCGGTCGAAGAGACCCGATCGTCGGTACTGGGACATGGCTTCATAGTAGTCGAAGGAACCGTCGACCCTTGCCCCTGCCGCCAAGTCCCGACGGGCTACCCTCCAAGCCAGGTCCCGGTAGCGGCGCTCCAATCTCCTCCCCTCCCGGCGTCGGTCGAGGAACTGCAGCCACGCCCAGCCCTCCAAGGCCGCGTAGGGCGTCCATCTGCTCTGTTCCAGCAGGAACTGACCCCAACCGGGAACTAGCCCGGACAGAACAAAATAGGTCCCCGGTGCTGACAGATCCGTCGCCAGCGAATCGGGTCCGAGCCGCCGGAGAAGGTCCCGACTCACCCCACCCCGTTCCCCGGGCGGCGAAGCTTGTGCCCCGGCGGCTCCCGGCGCCGCGAGCTGGCCGACGAGACGGCCGTTTGCCGCCAGCAAAACGGCCACGGCGAGACCGAGGCGGACCGGGGCCATGGCCCTCAGAAGCTGACCCCAAGGGTGACATGGACCGGCTCTCCCTCCCCCGAGATCCCCCCGCCACCGGCGTAGCGCTTGGCCAAGCCAAGGGCGAACCTTTGGACGGTAAGGCCCAGGCCGAGGGCTCCCCCCGCCGGGACCCCTCCCTGCCCCGCACCGTATCCGGCCCTGATCTGAACGCGGTAGTCGGGGGTGGCGTCCAAGGAAAGTTCCCCTCCGAGGTAGACGGCCGGCGATCCGAGTCGGCGAGCCCTGTCCTCGACCTCGAGGGTCAACCACAATTCCCCTCCGGCAAAAGTTTTTTGAATCTGAGGGATCTCCAGGGCACCGGCGATCCGCAGACGGGTGGGCAGGGGATCAGCCTGGGCCACGTTGATGAGCTGGAGCCGGGGGCCGGCGTGGGCCACCATGGCTCCAAGCCGGAACGAGAAGGGAGTCCGGGAAGCCCAAAGAACGCCACCGTCCACAGCATAAGTCGTCCCGGTGACACCGGCTTCACTGCAGTCCCCCCGGCAGATCACCCTGGATTGGACCATCTTGAAGTTGACCCCTGCATCCAGGCCCGTCAGCACGCCGGTGGCGAAAGAGAGCACCGCCAGATGGTCCCGGAAGCTGACCGTGCCCAGGACGTTCCCCTCCCGATCCCGGTAGTCTTGGTCTCCGAGGTTGAGGAGCCGATAGGAAAGGCCACCTGTTCCCACGCTGGCATGGGAAAAGAGGAGGGAAAAAGCCGTCCCCTCTCCGGCCAGGTGCTCGCTGTGGAAGACCAGGAAACGTCCCCCCTCT
>JAUQOX010000045.1 GCA_030550695.1 Gemmatimonadota bacterium
AGCCCGACCCTTTTCCGCGAATTGGGGATCTTTCTGCCCCTCATCACCACCAACTGTGCTATTCTCGGCTTGGCGGTATTCCAGACGGGACGCGGGTATGGCTTCGTTGAGGGCTTGTTTTATGCTCTGGGGGCTGGAGCCGGGTTGACCCTCGCCTTGGTCCTCATGGCCTCGCTTCGGGAGCAGACGGAGCTTGCAGATGTACCGGCGATTGCCAGGAATATGGGTCTGGTTCTGATTCTTGCCGGTACGCTTTCGCTGGCGTTCATGGGCTTTTCCGGGCTGTTCACGTCATGAACGTTGTTGCGGGTATTTTGGTGGCGGCAGCCCTCTTCGCCCTTATGGGATGGGCGGCCACCCGTCCAGGCAGCCGTCTGGAGAGGGCGGGAGGGTGTGAAGGGTCGGAGTGTAGGGTGGCGGACGGGAGCCAGGAGGGGTGTGACTTGTGTGAAGGATCCAAACGGGACGGCTGGTGGGTGCGGAGGAACGCAACGTAGGGAGAAGGACGATGACGGCGGAACGAAGGAATGGCGGGTTCCCCAGCCGGCGAGACGTTTTGGCGCTGGGGGTGGGGGCCTTCTTGGTGGGGAGCTTCCCCCTGGCCATGCGGGGGCGCAAAGGGACGGTGAGGAGGGCGCTTCCGGTGATGGGCACCGTCGGGGAAATGGCAGTGGTCCATGCCGACGCGCGGTACGCCCAAAAGGCCATGGATGCTGCCTTCCAGGAGCTGGCGAGGGTGGAGGCCTTGTTGACACGCTTTCGGGCCGATTCGGAAATCGGCCGGGCCAATGCCGGGGCGCACCGGGCCCCCGAGCCTGTGAGTTCCGAGACCGCGGGTGTGCTCCTGGAGTCTCTGCGGTGGGCGGAAGGGAGTGGCGGGGCCTTCGATCCCTGTTTGGCGCTCGCTGCGCGCCTTTGGGATTTCCGTGTCAGGCAAACGCCTCCTTCGCCGGAAGAGCTGGCGAGCTGGGCGGGCGGCGGCCTTTACCGTGCCTTGGAGGTGGACACCTTCCGGGGCACGCCGGTGGTGGTGTTCCGGGAAGAGGGGATGGGGTTGGATCTCGGAGGGATCGGGAAGGGCTACGGAGTGGACCGGGCCGTGGACGTTCTCCGGGCGTGGGGGATCCGAAACGCCGTGGTAAACCTGGGAGGCGATCTCTACGCCATGGGGGTTTCGGAGGACGGGGACCCCTGGAAGGTCGGTGTCCGTTCCCCCGACGACCCCGCGGGGGTGGTGGCCACCCTCCGTCTCTCCGACCGTGCCGTCGCAACCTCGGGAACCTATCTGCAGTACTTCGAGTATGGAGGACGTCGCTACCACCACCTCCTGGACCCCCGGACCGGCGCCCCCTTGGAAACGGCTTTGAAGACCTTGACCGTGGCGGCCCCTACCTGTATGGCGGCCGATGCGGCCGCCACGGCGGCGTTCGTCCTGGGGCCGGAGGCGGGGCGGGAGGTCCTGGGTCGAGTGGCCCCCGGGGCCGAACTCGTGCACTTCGGATAGGGGAAAGGTCTACCCCGGCCGCACCCCGCTGGGAAAGGAGGGGAGTTCAGGTGAGGATCCACAAGGCCTACTGCTCCGCATGCGACCGTGAGGTGGAGGTCGTGGTCCCGGACGAACTCCCCGAAGGTGCCCTCCCCTCCGCCCAGGATCCCACCGCATGCATCTGTCTGGAGTACGGGGCGAGTTGTACGGGCTCCTTGTGTCCTCTTTTCGAGGTGCCCACGGAGCAGATGGAAGAGAACTACCTGCGGGAGGTGGCCCGACTTCGGGAAGCCACGAAGAGGGTTTCACCGGATGCCGGGGATCGTCACCAACCTGACTCTGGGTAGGAACCATGACCCAAACGTCCGAGACCCGAAAGACCTGGTGCAGCCTCTGCCAGAAAGAGGTGCGGCTGACCCTGACGCCGGCCCCCGCCAGGAGCGGGCAGGCGAACCTTCCCGATCATGAGGAGTTGGTCTGCCTGGATTTCGGGGAGGGCTGCCAAGGGGGTGATCTTTGTCCCATCTCCCGCTTCCGCCCCGTGGTCATGGGAGTTCGCCTCGCCCGGAGCGGTCTGCGGCAGGATTGGAAAACCGTGCGGGCGCAGTGCGAGGCTTGCGGCCGGGTTTCCGACCTGGAGGTGGTGGACCAGGGCCACGCCTACTGCACCCTGTGCGGGACTACCAACACCTGGATGATCTTGGAACTGGACGAAGGCGGCCGGGTGGTGGTCACCGGCCGCCGTACTTGACCCTCCCCTTTAGGACGGACTGTCCCCTGCGAAGCCCCCCAGGGCGGGGACGTTTCATCCCTCCCCCTTGCGCCACCCGTCCTGCTCTTCCCCACGACCCGCTGTCCCGGCGAAGCCGAACCGGAGGGCTTCCCCTGCGGGCGCCTTTCCCCTCTCCCTCGCTCTAGGCGAAGGGGAGGATCTGCCTGGGCCGGAAACGATGTTCCGGAGGGGAACGAGCACATTATAGCATAATTGCAATTATGGCATAGTCCTTGCCTATCGGATCCGGTGACGCCCGGTGAGGCGTGCGGAGGCCGAAACCGGCATGGCCTTGGGATTCCTCGAGGTGAGGACGGAAACGTGAAGCGACGGACCTTCATTCGCCTGGGTTCGGCAGGAGCCATCGGTGCCGCCACCGTCTCGGGGCTCACTACGAACTGGTTCGGGTTTTACGAGAGCCGAGGAAAGGATCCGCAAACCGAAGGGGAGCGGGTGGTGCCCTCCTTCTGTGAGCTTTGCTTCTGGAAGTGCGGAATCCTTGTGCACGTCCGGGAAGGGCGGGTGACCAAGATCAAGGGAAACCCCAAAGACCCCCTTTCCAATGGCCACCTTTGCCCACGGGGTGCGGGAGGGGCGGGTATCCTCTACGACCCCGACCGACTGAAGAAGCCCCTGATCCGAAGAAGCAAGCGGGGGGGAGACGCCTTCGAGGATGTGAGCTGGGACGCGGCCCTCGACGTGGTGGCGGAGAATTTCGAGCGCATCAAGGCACGGTGGGGTGCAGGGGCCTTGGCCCTGTTCTCCCATGGCTATGGCGGGAACTGGATGAAGCATCTGTTTCGCGCGTACGGCTCCCCCAACATTGCCGCGCCTTCCTATGCCCAGTGCCGAGGCCCCCGGGACGTGGGCTTCGACCTCACCTTTGGATGGGGGGTGGGATCTCCGGAGAACACGGATATCGCCCATACCCGTTGCCTGGTCCTGGTGGGAAGTCACCTGGGCGAAAACATGCACAACACCCAGGTGCAGGAGTTTGCCCAGGCCATCCGCAGGGGGGCTACCATCATCGTCGTAGATCCCCGTTTCAGTGTGGCGGCGGGGAAATCCCACGAGTGGCTACCCATCCGGCCGGGAACCGACTTGGCTCTCCTGTTGGCGTGGATGCATGTCCTGGTCGAGGAGGGTTGGTACGACAAGGACTATGTCGAGAAATACGCCTTCGGCTTCGAGCAGCTCCAGGCTCACCTCCGACCCTATACCCCTGAGTGGGCCTACCCCCGTACCGGTCTCGATCCCGAGCAGATTCGCCGGACGGCCCGGATGATGGGGGGAGCCCGCCCTGCCGTACTGGTTCACCCCGGCCGGCGCGTGACCTGGTACGGGAACGACACCCAGCGCAGCCGTGCCATCGCCATCCTGAACGCCTTGCTGGGCTCGTGGGGGAGGAAGGGTGGCTTTTTCATCCCTTCGGCCCTGGAGATCCCACCCTACGAGTACCCGGGGTACGTGGATCGAGAGGTAGCCCCGGCGGACCGCTCGGAACCGAGCCAGTACCCCTTGGCGGACGAGGTTCTGGCCCAGGGGCTCTGCCAGGCCACCATCCCGACTTCCCTCGGTGACTCCCGCATCAAGGGTTGGATGGTGTACGGATCCAACCTTCCCCTCACCCTGCCGAATCCCCGTGAAGTCTTTCGGGCTGTCCAGGAGCTGGAGTTCCTGGTCACCGTGGATATCCTGCCGTCGGAAATCGTGGGGTGGTCCGACGTGGTGCTCCCCGAATCCACCTATCTGGAGCGCTGCGACGAACTTCTCGCACCGCCGTGGCGGGTACCCTATGTGGCGGTGCGGCAGGAGGTGGTCCCTCCCATGTACGAGAGCCGTCCGGGCTGGTGGATCGCCCGGGAGCTGGGCAAACGGATCGGCCTGCCCGACTTCTTCCCCTGGGCCGACTCCATGGAATATGCCAAGACCCGTCTGGAAAAAGCCGGCCTGGACTGCCACACCCTTCAACGGGAAGGCGTCATCCTGGGCGCCCCTCAGCCCATCTACTTCGAGGAGGGCGCCCCCGCCGTCTTCTACACGCCCTCCGGAAAGATCGAACTCTATTCCCAGCGCTTGGCAGCCCACGGCTTCGACCCCATCCCCACCTGGCACGACGAAGAAGTCGAGGATCCGCCGCCGGGCTATTACCGCCTGCTCTTCGGCCGATCTCCGGTCCATTCCTTCGGGCGGACCACCAACAATCGCCTCCTGGGCCAAGTGATGGAGGAGAACGCCGTGTGGGTGAACCGACGGGTTGCAGAGCAATGGGGGCTGGCCGACGGAGATCGGGTCTATCTCCAGAATCAGGATGGGGTGCGCTCTTCATTTTCGGCTCCCGTGAAGGTCACAGAACGCATCCACCCGGATGCGGTCTACCTGGTCCACGGCTTCGGCCGGAAGGCGAGAGGCCTCTCCTTCGCCTTCGGGAAGGGGATCGACGATGCCGAGCTGATCACCCGTTACAAGACCGATCCGATCATGGGAGGCACCGGGATGAACGTCAACTACGTCACGTTTCTTCGCCCCTCCCAGGTCGAGCCTGCCTCGGGTGAAACCGGCACCGTAGACACAGCGGCCCAGTCGTCGGGAGAAACGGGGATGATGGGAGAGAAAACCACGCCTGGGGGAGGAGCAGCGGCGACTGGAACTGCTGGAGGGGAGGTGACGGCATGAAAGGGCCTCGCTATGCCATGGTCGTCGACACCCGGACCTGCGTGGGATGCGCCGCCTGTGTCATCGGCTGCAAGGCCGAAAACGACACCCCCGACGGTTATTCCCGAGATTGGATCCACAGCCTTGTGGCAGGGGAGTTCCCGAGGTTGCGCATGACCATCGAGTCCCGCCGCTGCAACCATTGCGAGAAGGCCCCCTGCGTGTCGGTTTGCCCCACCGGTGCCTCCCATGTTGGGCCGGGAGGAACGGTACAGGTGGATCCGGAGAAATGCTCCGGTTGCAAGGCCTGCATCGCGGCCTGCCCCTACGGAGCCCGCTACGTGGATCCCCGCTCGGGGGCGGTGGACAAGTGCACCTTCTGCTGGCATCGGCTGGAAGCGGGAAAAACCACCACCTCGTGTCAGGAAATTTGCCCGACTCAGAGCATCGTCTTCGGGGATCTGAATGACCCTGAAAGCGAAGTCTCGCGCCTGCTCAAAACGCGGAAATGGTACGTCCTCCAGCCGGATGCGGGGACGGCTCCGAAACATTTTTATCTGGAGTGAGGTTTCTTCCCATGACCGAGCTGGAATCCGGCCGGAACCATCTTCTCATCGACCCGTCGCTCCATGTGTGGGGATGGCAAATCGCCCTCTACCTGTTCTTGGGTGGCATCGTAGCCGGCATCATGGTGTTTACCGGCCTTCGTTTCCTGGGGAGGACGCCTCGTCCCCCGTCGCTGGCCATGGCGTTGATCCCCTGGTTCGCACCGCTCCTTCTCAGTCTGGGCATGCTGTTCTTGTGGCTGGACTTGGAGCACCCCTTCAACGCCTGGCGCTTCTACATGGTTTTCCAGGTCTCGTCGCCCATGTCATGGGGGGCGTGGATCCTTTTGGCGGTGTATCCGTCGAGCGTGGCCTTGGCCTGGGTCTCCACCCGAGAGGCTCTCGGAGGTCCCCTCGGGCCTAGGGATGGCCCCTGGTCCTCCCTCTGGTTGTGGCTGACGAGGCGCCTGGCAGGGGTGGAAGGGTGGCTGAGGGCCCATCTCCGGGGGTTGGCTTTGTCGAACCTCCTCCTGGGATCGGCGCTGGGGATCTACACGGGAATCCTCCTGGGGACCATGGCGGCCCGGCCCCTTTGGAATTCCCCCCTTTTGGGTCCCCTTTTCCTGGTTTCGGGGATGAGCTCGGCGGCAGCGTTCATGTTGCTGTACCCCCTGAGCGAGCGGGAACGGGTCTTCTTGGGGCGCACGGACCTGACCCTGATTCTGGTGGAAATGGGGCTGTTGTTCCTGTGGATGGTGGGTTTGGCCTCGGCCGGCGCTGCCTCTCAATCAGCTCTTGCCCTGGTAACCGGCGGCCCCTTCACGGCGTCCTTCTGGTCGTTCGTGGTGGCGGTGGGCCTTGTGGTCCCGCTCGTGGCCGAGTGGGTGGAACTCAGGCACGGGCAGGTTCCAGGACGGTCCGCAGCCGTCCTGGTGCTGATTGGGGGATTCGCGCTTCGGTGGATTCTGGTTTTTGCAGGTCAAGCGAGTGGTTGGTCTTCCGAAATGGCCTTGATGTGAGCGTCGCCATATGAGAACGAGGGAAACCTGGAACCCCTACCTGGCGGGCGTGGCCCTGGGCCTGGTTCTCCTGTCGGCCTACCTGGTCGCGGGGAACGGACTGGGGGCGACGGCCCTACCGAAGCGCTTGCTGGCCCTGTTGGGGAACGGGCTCGCACCGGAATGGACAAGGGCCAACCCGATGTTGGGGGGTTACGTGGCCGAGGGAGCGAGCCCCCTGAGGAACTGGATGGTGTTCGAGGTGCTGGGGGTGATGTTAGGGGGCTTCCTGGGGGCCCTCACAGGGGGGAGACTGCAGGTGAAGGTGGAAAAGGGCCCGAGGGTTTCGGTCCGGGCAAGATTGATCTTTGCCCTTGTGGGGGGGATCGTCATGGGCTTTGCGGCGGCCCTGGCCCGGGGATGCACCTCCGGTCAGGCTCTGAGCGGGGGCGCCGTCCTGGCCACGGGAAGCTGGGTTTTCATGCTCATGGTCTTCGCAGGCGGCTACGCTACCGCTTGGTTCGTGAGGAGGCAGTGGACATGAGTACTCCGCTTTTTCCCTTGGCCTTTGGCTCGGAGGATTGGCGTCTCCTCAGCGGGCTCCCCGTCGGGTTCCTGTTCGGATTCGTCCTGGAGAGGGGAGGGTTCGGCAACGCTCGGAGGCTCGCCGCTCAGTTCTATCTCCGAGACATGACCGTCTTCAAGGTGATGTTCACGGCGATCCTCACGGCCATGATGGGGCTTTTCGGCCTGGAAGCTGCAGGACTCGTGGACCGCTCCCACCTCTGGATCAACCCTACCTTCCTCCCGGCTCAGGCTGTGGGCGGCTTCCTGCTCGGCGTCGGTTTCATTCTCAGCGGATTGTGTCCGGGGACGGCCGTCGTTTCCATGGCCTCGGGCCGGCTGGACGCCCTGGTGGCCTTGTTGGGTATCGTGGTAGGAATTGCGGGGTTTGCGGTGGGAGTGGACCTGTTCCCCTCTTTGGAGGCCCTGTACCAGGCAGGTACGGGCCAAGTGTCGCTCCTGCCCGACGCGCTGGGGGTGCCCCCCCTGGTCCTGGGGCTGGCCATCCTGGGCGTGGCTGTGCTGGCCTTTCTGGGCGCCGAGAAGGTGGAGACGCGCTTCCAAGGCCACGGTTCGCCGGTGGAAGGGACGCCGTCTCCGCGACCCCGGGCCGAGTTTGCCGTGGCAGCAGCTCTCGGAGCGGCCGGGGTCTTGGCCCTGGTGGCCGCTCGGCCCCCGTCTCCGCCTCCCCCCCCCGCCGTGGAGCCTGTGGCTCCGTTGGAGCTGGCCGAGGCCCTGATCCGGAGGGAAGCCGGACTCTTGATCCTGGATCTCAGGGGGGAGTCCGCCGAGACGGAACGGGTTCCGGGGGCCCACCCGGTACGGAGGGAGGAGGCGGCAGGTCTCCTGGCCCAGATTCCCGCCGGGAGCACCGTCGTGATCTACGACGGGGATGCGGCTCCGACGGAAGTTCCGCCGGACTGGCCGCGGCTTCTGCGGTACCGGGGCCTCCAAGGGGGGTGGGAGGGGTGGAAACGAGAGGTTCTCACTCCCATGCCGGCCTCCCACTTCTCGCTGGAAGAACAGGGGCGGGTAGCCCGGCAGAACCAGATCTCCGCCTACTTTTCGGGGGCCAGCCCAGCCCCCCCCGCCGCTGCCACAGCTCCTCCTCCGGCCGTGATCACGGGGGGCGCCACCCCCAAGAAGAAAGGGGGGGGGTGTTAGGGGAGGCCTCCCCCCGGCTTCTCCACCGGCGGATGTCCGGGCGGCAACGAGGTCCTGGGTCCCATGGAGCCGTCGGGGTGGAGCATGTCCAGCAGCTCCGGCGCCGTGCCCCTGAGTTGGGCGCGTAAAGAGTCCGCCAGGACGGAATCGCCCAGGGCCAGGGCCGCCATCAGGGCGCCGAACTGGGGAACGGGGTGACCGGGGGCCCCCTCCATGGCCTGGCGGTAGAATCCCAACGCGTCTGCGTATCGGCCGCCCCGGTGGGCTTCGTTTCCTTGGTTCACGAGGGCTTGAACGTCCTCGGCCAGTGGCTGTGCCCCGGGGGACAAGGCCTCTCCCCCCATGCTGTTCCCTTCCTTGTCCTTGCCGCCGCAGGCCGCCAGAAGCAGCAGAGAGAAGCCGAGGGCCGTGAGGAGCCCGGCCGCCGCCCGGCCGAAAAGGGGAGCCTCGGAAGAAGGTTTGAAGCCTAGGCCTCCCCTGGGGATCCGAAGGGGCCGGGGGGTGGAATCGCCCGAGATGGCCTCCAGGGCGGTGGACCCGGCCGGCGAATCCGGAGTGCCGGACCCGGCCCCAGCTGACAACGGCATGGCGCGATCTCCTTGCTGGAAAGGATGACGAAAGGGGGGCGTCGGGATCAGAGGACCTTCGCCTGGATCAGCGGTAGCCGAACAGCATGGAATAGACGATGAGCCCGATGAGGGTCAGGCCGATCCCCAGCGCCGTGAATCCCAGAACCCTGAAAAGGATCTGAACGTTCCGCGGGTAGGGCTCGAAGAGGTTCTTCTCCAATTCGCCCGATGCCACCAGGGCCTCGTACTCCCTGGGCTTGTCCATCTTGAGTTCCTCCACGGGAACCCGCCCGGTAAAGATGACGGGGTCCATGGGGAATTTGTCGGGTCGAAAATGGGTGTTGAAGAAGTGCACGGTGAAGATGAAGCCCACGGCCAGAAGCGCCTCGTCACTGTGGACAATGGTGGCGATGTTCACGCTCTTGCCGGGGAGGAAGAGGGTGAAGAACTCAGGAAACCACAGGACCAGCCCGGTGGATCCGATGACCACCATCCCCCAGAAAACCGCGAAATAGTCGAACTTTTCCCAATAGGTCCACCGGCCGTATTCCGGCCGCGGCCCCTTGCCGAAGAACCATTTCACCGAGCCGACGAAGTCTTGCCAATCCTGTCGGTTGAAGACCAGCGAGTTCCTTTTGTCGGCGAGGTACTCCTTCCATGTTTTTCCTGAGGCCCTCTTGGCTCGGATCACCTGCCGGATATGGATGACCCAGATGGTGATGAGGGTGATGGCGGCTACCCGATGCAGGAACCCCGTGACGGCAAATCCCCCCACGAGCCGGGACAGGAGCTGGGCCCACCCCATATAGGAGAACTTCAGCACCATGCCGGTGGTGGCCAAGGTGAAGAAGCACAGGATCATGATGCCGTGGAGGATGCGCTGGCCCGTGGTGAACCGCCGGAACATGCGCTCCCCCGGGCGGGGCACACGAGAAGCCCGATGGGGCTTCCAGTACTCCGGCGACCGCCACAGCCGGTACAGCCAGGCCAGCGTGTGGAGGAT
Source organism: Gemmatimonadota bacterium (assembly GCA_030550695.1). Classification (GTDB taxonomy): domain Bacteria; phylum Gemmatimonadota; class Gemmatimonadetes; order Longimicrobiales; family Gaopeijiaceae; genus JAUQOX01. The sequence goes on from JAUQOX010000045.1 coordinate 9,757, forward strand.
GGCGAAGGAAAGGGTACCCACCAGAAGGGCGGTCATGGCCCAGAAGGACCAGAACAGAAGGGGATATTTGTCGGGGTCGTGGTGGGTGGCGTGGGTCAGGTACCCCGTGAAACGGGCGTTGGCATTGGGGTGGCACTTGGAACACGTGGCCACCACGTTGGCTCGACTGAGGGTCGAATGAGGATCCTCGGGGGGCAGGATGTTGTGGGTACCGTGACAGTCATAGCATTTCGCGGCTCCTGCATCCCCCAGGCGGGAAACCTTTCCGTGGAAGGTGTCGAAAAACGTTCTCGTCTCTTCCTGGTGGCAGCGCCCGCACTGGTTCATCATGAGGAGCCTGAAATCTCCCCGATCCGTGCGGGTAATCTGGTGGGAAGTGTGGCAGTCTTCGCAAGTGGGGTATTCCCGGGACGGGTCGCGCCCCCTTTCCCGCCAATGGATGCTGGAACGGAACTCCTCCTCGATCCCATGATGGCAGGCTCCACAGGTGGCCGCCACATTTTCCGGATGGACCGACGAACGGGGGTCGTCGGGAGGAAGGGGGCGGTGGGCCGTGTGACAATCGTCGCAAGAGGCCGTGACCACCAGGCCCCGCTGCAGCCCAAGCCCATGGATGCTTTCTTCGTAGCTCTCGATGACTCCTGGCCCAGGCCAGGCGATGCGGCGGGCAGCGGCTTCGCCCTGGCGGTGGCAGGTAGCACACAGTTCCGGCACGTTCCGGGCGTAGGTGGGAGACGACGGGTTCTGGCGGCCCAATTCGGCGTGCTTGGAATGGCAATCCAGGCAGGTGGGCGCCTCGGGATCCCCCCGGGCTGCCAAGATTCCATGGGTGCCGCCACGGTATTCGTCCACCTGGGCGGCGTGGCAGATCGAGCAGTCCACGGGCTGGGTAGCCGTCTGGCAGGGCCGTGGCAGACCGGCCGTCACTCCTGTGTGGCACTGGGCGCAGGCGGTGCCCGCGTGCCGTGATACGGCAAAGGCCTCGCCATCCACGAAGAGGGAAACCGTATCCTTCGCCACATGGGAATAGCCCCTCAACCCCGGCTGCTGATGACACCGCAGACAATCCGCGTTGGCGGCCCCCGCGTCATAGAACACCCGTCGCTGCTGGTGGGGCTGATGGCAGTCCACGCACGCGGGGATCTTGTGCGGTTCCGTTTCCCAGAGTCGTCCCTCGATGACCTTGCGGTGGACCTGCTCGATCCGGGCGTGACACTTGGTACAGGTGGCGGCGATGTTGTTCCGGTGGATGCTGGAGCGGGGGTCGGTGTGGGGAAGGATATCGTGGGCCGTATGGCAAGAGGTGCACACCGCCGTCACGGTCAGCCCCGCCCGGAAGAACCCGTCTCCATGGATGGACATGGAGTAGTTTTCCAGAATCCTCTCCTGAGGAATGTCGCGGAAACGGGAAACCGGGCTCCCCTCCCGATGGCATTCGCCACAGAGGATGGGGATGTTCATGACCGAGGTTTTGGACCGCGGGTCGTTTTTGGAAAGGATGCGGTGACCGTGATCGTGGCAGTCCTGGCAACGGGGAGCCAGCGAGTCGCCCCGAGCCGCAGCGCGGCCGTGAAGGGAGCGGGCTTGGGCCGCGGCGGCATCGGAATGGCAAAGGGCGCAGTCTACCGGCGGAACCTGCCCAGCCCCATGGGGGATAGGCACGTTCTGGTGACAGAGCGTGCAGCCCACTCCGGCCTTGCCGTGAACGGACGCCTCCAAGGTCCTAGCGGTCACGAAGAGCCGCTCGGCCCCGGGCACACCCTGGAGCATCGCCCGGTCGCCGTGGCACATGAGGCAGGTTTCATCTCCCTGCCCGCGGAGCGGGGTGGGTGCCAGGGCGACCAAGGCCGCTGCCAACCAAGCGACGGCGGAGCCTGCCGGCCTACGCCCGACGCGACGGAGCCGAGGCGTCAATGGGTCTCTCCCGCTGGGGAACCTTCGGTTGCCGACCCCAAGCTCCCCTCCGGGACCTGCCCGGCTTTGGCCAGCTCCTCCTCGTACCAGAGGGGGTGATGCTCCTGGGCCGACTTCTTGGTCATCTTCCCGGTGAGCCAGGTCCAGCTCATGGGGTACTCCTCGGGGTGGAAGATGACGAAGAAGAAGTGCCAGACCAAAATGGCCAGAGTCGCCAACCAGGCCTCGAAGTAATGGATGGTCTGGGCGGCGGGGATGGCCAAAGCGGGAAGGTACTTGGCTGCCGCGGTGGGGAACCAGAGGACCAGGCCGGTGATGGCCATGATGATCCCCCCCCAGATGAGAGCCCAGTATTCCGCCTTCTGGGAGTAGTCGTACCTTCCGAAACGGGCCTTCTTCTTGGAGCGGAAGGTGTAGTAACGGAGGTTCTGGAGCAGGTCCGCCACGTCCTTCCCGTCGGGGATCAGAGCCCGAAGCTCCATGCGTCCTCGTCTGGTTCCGAGGATATACCAGGCGTGGTAGGCCGAAAGGAGGATGAACACGGCGCCGGCGGCCCGGTGCACCGTCCCCCGGATCTCTTCCGTCATCCCCAAGGCGCTCAGCGTCTTGACCCAGAACGCGTCGGGGTGGCGAAGGGCAAAGCCCGTCACGGCCAAAACCACGAAGGCCACCGTAAGAACCAGATGTTGGGCCACCTCGTTGATGGTGAAGCGGGTGAGGGTGGCTTGGGCATCGGTTTGCTCCCGCCGACGCTTCAGCATGAAGTAGTTGATGATGACCAGATTGTGGAGCACCATCCCCCCGATGATGATGGCGATGAGCCAGAGGTAGAGGGAGCGGATGAAACGGTTGACGGGGTTGGCCGTGATCGAGGTAGCCTTGTGCGTATAGGATGCAGCGAAGTTGGCCGTGGCCCCGGGGTGGCAGCGCGCACAGGTCGCCACGAGATTCTCAGGCGCGATGGAGGACTCGGGATCGGCCGCGGGAAGGACCAGGTGGGCTGTGTGGCAGTCCACGCAACGGGCGGCCCGGCCCGATCCTGCCCGATTGGCCCATCCGTGGTAACTGTCCAGGTACGATCCCACCGTCCCTGCTTCGAAGCCATACTTGGCGATGATGCGGGGGTCGTCATGGCAACGGCCGCAGCTCTCCTCGGCTTGGGCGATTCCGTAGACCCGGGCGTCGGGATCTCTGGGTGATAGGATCAGATGCTCCCCGTGGCAGTCCGTACAAGTGGGACTGTCCTTGATGCCGGCGTAGACAGCCCGGCCGTGAATGGATCGGTCGTACTCCAGTTGGATGTCGGGGTGACACTGACCGCAGGTCGCCGCCACGTTCTTGGGGTGTATCGGAGATTCGGGGTCCGTGGAAGCCTTCAGATCGTGAACGCTGTGACAGTCGGCACACGAAGCCGCCGCCGCCACCCCTCTGGTGGCTCCCTGCCCGTGAACCGACCTGGCGTATTCCTGAAACGACTGAGGCAGCCGGACGAGCTGGTCCGTCAGAAGGCCCGCCTGACCGTGGCATTCGGCGCAGGTCCCCGGCAGCTTCACCTGGTGAGTCCGGGAGAGGGGGTTCCTGCTGGACAGGATCTGGTGGCTGCCGTGACAGGTGGCGCAAGACGGAGCCCGCTCGTTCCCTCTGGCCAGGGCGTAGCCGTGGAGGCTTGCGGCGTAACGCGCCTCGATGTCGGAGTGGCAGGGCGAGCACGTGGCCCGGGGATTGGGGGGATGGGGGAACTCCATCCCCTGGTGACAGGTGGAGCAAGAAAAACCGAAAGGCTCGTGTACGGATCCTGCCAAGGCGTCCGGTTTCACCACCAGGCGCAGCGTATCCGCTCCCTGGAACATGGCCGCCATGGAATGGCACATGAGGCAGGGGTCTTCCTGGGCCCCGGCCCGGGGGAGCGCAAAGGGGCAGAAGGCGAGGATCACCGCCAAAAAAAGGGTGGATCGGCGACTACACGAGGAATCCTGGCGCATTCTGAGCGACCTCCGCCCCCACCCCCGCCGGTCGGGGCCGGGGGTGAGGGACAAGGATGGGAGTGGGGCGGCCGTACCAGACGCGTCGGCAAGGTTTGGGCCGTTACAGATCGCCTCCGTCCGAGCCACCGGTATGGCAGATCTTGCACATGCTTCGGTTCCGGTCCGCCAGGGAACTTGAAGGGAGTCGTGTGCCGTGGGGGTTCACCCGCATCCCGACGCTCGCCGAATGGCAGCGTAGGCAATCGCTCTGCCGGTGGCAAGAGGCGCAGCTCTCCAGATCCTGCCGAGCCGCCTGGGCATGACCGAGGATCCAGAGGGGCTGACTGCTGTGGAAAGGCGCCGCCTGGTCCTTCCCCCCCTTCAGGCCCACGGCCAGGTGACATTCCCGGCAGAAGGCCTCGGTGCTGTGGCAGGAGGCACAATCGCTTACCCGCCCGAAGGCCTCGGATTTATGGGAGGCCAGGAAGTTCAGAGGGTGGAAGGCAGGCTCCTTCTGGGAACGATGGCACTGGTTGCAGGTGTTCTCTGCGTGACAAGAGGTGCAATCCGGCTGCCGGGCCGCGGCAGCAGCAGCGTGATTCGTCTTGAAGGCCTCGCCATGGAAGGGAGGGAGCTTGCCGTTTTGGGTAAGGCGAAAATCCACCACCGGGGCGTGGCAGAGGCTGCAATCCCGAACCTCTTCGTGGCGGCTCTTGGGGGCGTGGCACCCGAGGCAGGTTTCGGGAGCCGGATATCCCATGGAAGCCCCTCGAGAGGCTGCCTGGCCGCTGTGGCAGGTGCTGCATTCCAGAGGATGGGAGGTGTGGGAAAACTTGAGACTCGAGACACGCGGCTTGGCCGGCGGTTTCCAGGCGACCCGGGGGGCTGTGGAGCCGTCGTGGCAAGCCTGGCAATTGGCAACGGTGGGGTACGACTGGGCCCAGACCCCGGCGGTTACCCCAGCGTGGCAGGTGGAGCATTCGGCAAAGGAGTGCTTGTCGTGGGGAAAGACCCGCTGCTGGGCTCCCACGGCCGCCGACAGCAGGAACACCGCGGGGAGCAGGCCCCAGGTCAAGGAAATCAGATGGCGTTTCATCGGTTCCCCCTCCCCCTCAGTCCCGGGTCCTGTCCGAAAGGAATCTCCAGGATCAGGCTTGCCCGGATCTGGTTCAGGTCCAGTTGCCCCGGCCGGTCCACAGGCCGGTGCTTATAGGCCAGGAAGCTTCCCGACAAGCTTGCGGGGCCCAGGGGGAGCCCAGCGGAGAGCCCACCGCCCCAGACACGCCCCGCACCCACTTGAAACTCGGAAAAGGTTTCGAACGCCGTGCCGGTAAGGGCCACAAAGGTGCCGGCTCCGAACCAACGCTGTAGGGAAAGGTCTCCCCCGTGGCGGGTGGCTCCGAATCCTTCGTCGTATCGGTATTCCGCGCTCAGGGCCAGGCCCTCGGAGAAAGCCAGACGGCCTCCTGCTCCCATTCGCCACCCGTCATCCCGGAGTGCCGGCCCCTCGCTCGGCTTTGCGCCTGTCTCTTCGTAGGCGCGGTAAGCCCCGTAGGCGAAGAGGGAAGCTCTGGCCGACGGGTGGCTCCAATCCAAGCGCCCTCGAATCTCGTCATACCCTACCGGAGAGAAGGCGCCCCACAGGGTCCAGAGATCGAAATACGGACGATACCGCCTGGCCTCGGCCCTAGCCTGTAGTCCGAGGAACACCGGCGAGGTGACGGCGGCCCTGGCCAGGTTCACCTCCTCCCGAGCCAGGTCGTACTTCCCTTCCACCTCCAAGGAGGCTCCGCGGAACAAAA
>JAUQOX010000299.1 GCA_030550695.1 Gemmatimonadota bacterium
TACTGACCCGCCGCGCCCGGTGCCCGAGATCCTCGTCCGTGCCGGGGCCGGGGGCGCCGGGCTCGATCCACTCCATCGCCAGGGGGGCCGGGCCGCGCCGGACCCTCTACGCTGCGGGCCTCCCCAGGACGCCGGGCACAGGAGGCACGGACCGTTGATCACGCTGGTGCTGGGCGGCACGCGCTCGGGCAAGTCGGCGGTGGCCGAGAGGCTGTGCGGGGACGGCCCCGTGGTCTACGTGGCCACCGCGGCGGTGGAGGACGCCGACATGGCGGCCCGGGTGGCCGCCCTTTTTGGAATTGGGGGATTTCTTTGGGGGCGTGGCCGGGAAAGGGCCCGGCAGCTCCGGGACCAGGCCCTGGCCCGGGACGAGGCCTCCCGGATCCGGCGGAGGGCCCAGGAAGAGGCGGACCAGCTTCGTGAAACCGCCCTGCTGCAAGGAAAGGAGGAAATCTTCCGTCTCCGGGAAGCCTGGGAGAAGGAGGAGAACCGGCGGCGGGAGGAGATCGAACGCCTGGAGCGGCGCCTCGACGAACGCTCCGAGTTCCTGGACCGGAAATTCGATGCCCTGAGCCAGAGGGAGGCCGACCAGGAGAAGCGGGCCCGGGAATTGGAGCGGCAGGAACAGTCCCTCCGGGACCGGAACCGGCACGTCCAGGAGTTGGAACGGCAGGCCTTGGCGAAGCTGGAAGCTTTGGCCGGCTTGTCGGCCGAAGAGGCCAAGAGACAGCTCATGGACAGCCTTCTGGACCAAGCCCGGGCCGCCGCGGCCAATGACCTTCGGGCCATTCGGGAGGAGGCCCAGCGGAACGCCGAGCGGGAGGCCAAAAACATCATTGCCCTGGCCATCCAGCGCATGGCCGCCGAACAGACCACGGAGAGCACGGTCTCTGTGGTGCAGCTCCCCTCCGACGAGATGAAGGGGAGGATCATCGGTCGGGAGGGGAGAAACATCCGGGCTTTCGAGCAGGCCACGGGGGTGGATGTCATCATCGACGATACCCCTGAGGCTGTGGTGCTGTCGGCCTTCAACCCCGTGCGGCGGGAGGTGGCCCGGGTGGCCCTGGAGAAGCTCGTGGAGGACGGTCGGATCCACCCCGGCCGCATCGAGGAGGTGGTGGCCCGGAGCGAGAAGGAGGTGGAGCGCCGGATGATCGAGGCGGCGGAGGAGGTCCTCTTCGAGCTGGGGATCCACAACGTGCACCCCGAGATCGTCAAGGTTTTGGGGCAGCTCAAGTTCCGGACCTCCTACGGCCAGAACCAGCTGGCCCATGCCCGGGAAGTGGCCCTGCTCGCGGGGAGCATGGCGGCGGAGATGGGCCTCGACGTCCAGATGGCCAAAAGGGCAGGTCTGCTCCACGACATCGGCAAGGGGTTGACCCACGAGCAGGAAGGGACTCACGTGGAACTGGGGTGGCGCCTCTGCAAGAAGTACAACGAGCCTGACGTGGTCCTGAACGCCATCCGGGCCCACCACGACGAAGAGCCCCACCGCTACCCCGAGGCCTTCTTGGTCACCGCCGCCGATGCCATCAGCGGATCCCGCCCCGGCGCCCGCCGGGAGATGTTCGAAGGATACGTGAAGCGTTTGGAGAAACTGGAGGAGATCGCCACCGCATTCCCTGGGGTGGAACGCTGCTTCGCCGTTCAGGCCGGCAGGGAGCTGCGGGTCATGGTCCAACCGGAAAAGATCTCCGACCAGGAGATGGCTCAACTCTCCGAAAACCTGGCGCGGAAGATCGAGGCCGAACTCCAGTACCCGGGGCAGATCAAGGTCGTGGTCATCCGGGAGACCCGCGCCGTGGGTTTCGCCCGCTGAGGAGGCCCCCTGTGCCCCTTTCCGTCCGAGTTGTCCCGGAGCAGCGGCTCGTATGGCTGGTGGGCTCCGGGGTCGTCACCGACGAGGAGCTCTTGGCCTACGTGGAGGAATACCTGGAAGGGAAGAGGCTCGGAGGCTACGACGAGTTGGTGGACCTCCGGGGGGCGGACCTCCTGGGGGTGAGCGTGGCGGGCTTGTCCCGGGTGGCGGAGCGGGCGGCGGGCTCAGATCCGGGAAGTCGACTGGTGAAGGTCGCCCTCTTGGTGGAGCAACCCTTGGCCTTGGGGCTCTCCCGCCTCTACCAGGGCCTCAGGGAAGCCAAGGGAGGAAGCCGCCTGGTGCGGGTGTTCCTGCAGGAGGAAGAGGCCCTGGACTGGTTGGGCCTGCGGGAAGGTGGCCCCAGCTACCGAAACCCTCCGGAACCCTAGGACTCCTCGAGCCGGCGGCACCGCGTCGGGCGGGCGAGCCGAGGGGCCTTGGGAGCATTATCTTTCCCTCCGATTGCCCGGACTTCCTCGGAAGGGGCCAGCGTCCCGGTCCGGGCTCCACCGCAACCCGAGCCCAGGTATGAGCGCCACCATCATTTCCGGAACCGAGATCGCGCAGGCTATCCGCCACGAGACCCAGGCCCGCATCGATGCCCTCAAGACCCAGCACAACTTCGTTCCCGGCCTGGCCACCGTCCTGGTGGGGGATGACCCCGCCAGCCATGCCTACGTGGGGATGAAGAACAAGACGGCGAAAGAGATGGGCATCTATTCCCGCCAGATCACCTTGGGGGCGGACACGCCCGAAGAGGAGCTGCTGGGGATCGTGGCAGGGCTGAACGCCGATCCCCAAATCCACGGGATCTTGGTTCAGCTCCCCCTGCCCAAACAGATTGACGAGGGGAAGATCCTCCTGGCCATCGACCCGGCCAAGGACGTGGACGGCTTCCATCCCATCAACGTGGGGAAGCTGGCGACGGGCGAGACGGAGGTTTTGGCCCCCTGCACCCCGGCCGGCGTCATCGAGATGCTCCTCCGTACGGGGAACGACCCCGCCGGAAAGCACTGCGTGGTCGTGGGAAGATCCAACATCGTGGGTCGGCCCATGGCCTCGCTCCTCCTCCGCAAAGGTCGGGGCGGCAACGCCACCGTAACGGTGTGCCACTCCCGTACCCGTGACTTGGGGGCGGTGACCCGATTGGCGGATATCCTCATCGTGGCCATCGGGATCCCCGAATTCATCCGGGGAGACATGATCCGGCCGGGGGCCGTGGTCATCGACGTGGGGGTGAACCGGGTGGACGATCCGACCCGGGAAAAGGGCTACCGGCTGGTGGGGGACGTGGCGTTCGAAGAAGCCAAAGAGGTGGCTTCGGCCATTACGCCGGTCCCCGGCGGCGTGGGCCCCATGACGATCACCATGCTCATGTCCAATACCGTGGACGCGGCGGTCCGGCTGGCCGGGATCCGGGAATAGGACCTCCCCCAGGTATGGCTACCCTGGATCTTTTCGGAGATCTACCCGGCGAGGGGGGAACGGCGGGGGGGAAGGCGCCCCCCGCCCAACGCCCCCCCCCGCCGGCCGGGGAGAGGCCGGGAGGGGGGGAGGCGCCCGTTACCGCGGCGAAGGTGGAGGGGATAGCCGTGGCGCCCCGCCCTCCCGGCCCGGGGCGGGGGCCGGTGGCGGTGGCGCCCGAAGGGGTGGGCCGTGATCCTTCGCCGCCCCCGGTTTGGACGGTCAGCG
>JAUQOX010000046.1 GCA_030550695.1 Gemmatimonadota bacterium
TTTGGCTGCGACGGGGCCGTTACACCTCACCTCCCACTCTCTAGACGGCTTCAAGGGAGGTGGAGCCCCGCAAGGGAACGTGATCCAGAGGTAACCCGAATCGGAGGTTCTGGGAATTGAATGCGTGGATTTGGGTGGGCCCTCTCGGGGGAGCTTTGATTCTGACCGCCATTCTGACCCCTCTGGTCCGGGGGGCCAGCGTGGCCCTGGGTCGAATCGCTCAGGTTCGGAGGGACCGCTGGCACCGGCGGCCAACCCCCACCTTGGGGGGAGTAGCCATCTTCTTGGGATTCGGCCTCACCGTCATCGGGTTCCTGCTTCTCGGCATGGAGCCTCGGCCCTATTTGGTTGCCGGCGGGCGGGGAATCCTCCCTTGGGCGCCGTGGGAGGGACTGGTAGCGGCCGGCACATTGGCCTTTCTTGTGGGCCTGGCCGACGATTTCTTGAGGATGAATCCTGTTTCCAAGTTGCTCGGTCAGTTGACCGGAGCTTCCCTCCTGGTCATGAGCGGGATCGGACTCTGGATCACCGGCAACCATACTCTGGATGTCCTCGTCTCCCTTCTTTGGTTCGTGGGCATGACCAATGCCCTGAACCTCCTGGACAACATGGATGGGCTTGCGGCTGGGGTTGCCGTCATCGCTGCCCTCTTCCTGGCGGCCATCTTCACCATGGAAAACAGGCCGCCGCTGGCCCTCTTCTCTTTGGCTCTGGCTGGTGCCGCCGGGGGATTTCTCCTCTTCAATTACCCCCCCGCCAAGATCTTCATGGGAGATTCGGGCTCCCTTTTTCTGGGGATGACCCTTGCCGGCCTCGCCCTCTCCCCTGGGGCGGGCCTTTCCCGGAGCCTTCTGGCCGTGGTGGGGGTTCCCGCGTTGGTCCTTGCCGTTCCTATTCTGGATACGACGCTGGTTACTGTCTCGCGGCTCCTGGAGGGGCGCTCTCCTGCCCAGGGGGGGCGGGATCATACCTCGCACCGATTGGTGAGACTCGGGTTGAGCGAAGAGCGGGCTGTGCTTCTCCTGTGGGTGTTGGCGGCCATGGGTGGAGGGGTCGGGCTTCTTCTCCGGACGGCCCCCAGGACTACGGCAGTGGCGGTCGGCGGCCTGGCGGTAATGGTCTTGGCTTTGCTGGGCGGGTATCTCCTCCAAGTGCACTTCGAGAATCTGCGGCAGGAGGGGGTGAAGCCGACCCAGCTCTACCAGCGGGTGGCGGCCCTGCACCGTCGTTACCCTGTCCTGCTCCTGGCCCTGGACGGGCTCGTCTTCGCGTTGGCCTATTACGGTGCCTATCTCCTTCGCTGGGACGATCCCCGATTGCAGTTGGAGTTGGAATACTTCAAGAGGTCCCTTCCGGTGGTTCTGGCGGTGAAGATGACGGTTTTCGGGGTATCGGGTGTGTACCGGATGAGCCTCCGGCACTTTTCCCTTCGCGATGCCCTGACGGTCAGTCGCTCGGTACTTTTGGGGACGGCATTTGTGGCCCTTGCCCTTCTCGCTCTTCAGAGGACCGGGCTTTCCCGAGGGGTGCTGGCGGTGGATTTCCTGCTGGCATTGCCCTTGGCCGTGGGATCCCGCCTCTTCTTTCGCGTCTTGGACACCTACGCCCATCGGTGGGCCGAAGGAAGGAGGGCGGCGGTGGTGGTGGGGGATGTCGAATGGTTCGGCCTGGTTCTGGCTGAGCTCGAGTCGGGCCGATGGCCGGAGTTCCGGGTGGCGGCCTTGGTCGATCCCAGGGGGGACCGGCGGGGCGGTCGACTGAGGGGGTGCCCCTTTTACGGGGGTCAGGATGCCTTGCAGAGGGCCCTGAAGGACACCGGGGCAGGAAGGGTCGTGTTGGTGGAAGTGGGGGCGGGTGGGAGCGGGGGAGATCGGAGGAACGTGGAAGAGGAGGGAAGCCGCCTTCCTCCGAGGGGACCGGTTTTCGGGGAGGTGCCCTGGGCCCCTTGGCCGGAAGGGGAAAAGGTGGAGTTTTATAGCCTGAAGGTGGACATTTCCCTGGTCAAGTACGGCTCGCCGGCGGCCAGGGAAGAACCCGGAAGGGGGCCTGGGGGGTCGGAGGGGGGAGTCGTCTCGCCCCCCCAAAAGGCAGAGACATGAGAATGGTGAGGGGCCTGTTGTTCGGCTGGGGGGGAGTCCTTGAGCTGCTTGGGGGAGGCCTCCCCTGGCGTAGGTGGTTGGTCAACGGGGAGGATCGAATAGCCATGGATTCCGCGGTGGAAAAGCGTTTCCGAGAGGATCCCCTGGTGATGGGGGTCATGGGACTGGGGTATGTCGGCCTACCGCTGGCCGTGGAAGCTGCCCGTGCGGGCGTCAGGGTCATCGGTTTCGACGTGAAGCAGGCGGTGGTGGAGGGGGTGAATCGGGGTCGCTCCCACATCCAGGACCTGACTGACGAGGATGTGGGCATCCAGGTCCGGGAGGGTCGCCTTGCGGCCACCTCCGACATGTCGCGCCTGGGGGAGTGCGACGTCATCAGCATCTGCGTCCCTACCCCCCTTTCCAAGACCCGCGATCCCGATGTGTCCTATGTGGTGGCGGCCACCGAGGCCGTGGCAAAGACTTTGAGGCCGGGACAGTTGGTGGTGTTGGAGTCCACCACCTACCCCGGTACCACCCGGGAGCTCCTGCTGCCTTCCCTGGAGAAGTCGGGCCTCGAGGTGGGAAAGGACTTCTTTCTTTGTTTTTCTCCGGAGCGGGTGGACCCGGGAAACAAGATCTGGTTGACCAAGAATACTCCCAAGGTGATGGGAGGAATCACCCCGGTGTGCACCCGCGCCGGCGTGGCCTTCTATTCACGCTTCATCGATACCCTTGTTCCGGTATCGTCCGCAGAAGCGGCGGAGCTGGCCAAGATCCTCGAGAACACTTTCCGTGCCGTGAACATCGGTCTGGTGAACGAGCTGGCCATCATCTGCGATCGTCTCAGGGTGGACGTCTGGGAGGTCATCGACGCGGCGGCCACCAAGCCCTTCGGGTTCATGAAATTCACCCCCGGTCCAGGTCTTGGCGGGCACTGTATCCCCGTGGACCCTCATTACCTGTCCTGGAAGATGAGGACGCTGAACTACAAGACCCGTTTCATCGATCTGGCGGGCGAAGTGAACTCCGAAATGCCGTACTTTGTGGTGGGGAAGGTGCGGCAGGCCCTGAACCGGGCGGGCAAGCCCGTGAAAGGGAGCCGGGTTCTGGTCCTCGGGGTGGCCTACAAGGCGAACGTAGACGATGTGCGGGAGTCTCCGGCCTTGGACATCCTGAGGCTTCTGGAGGAAGAAGGAGCCCGGGTATTCTATCATGACCCCTTCGTGCCCAGGCTGGAGGAAGAGGGAAAGGTCTGGGAAGGGGTGGAATTGAGCCACGAACTCCTGGGCACCATGGACCTGGCGCTGGTGGTGACGGATCACAGCAAGGTGGACTATCGCACGGTATGGGAATCCGTACCCATTGTGGTGGATACCCGCAATGCCCTGCGGGAGTTCAAAGGAACCGCAGGTTCCCATCCCGACGGCGGCTGGATCGTCAAGGCTCCTCCTGCTTGAGACCCGGGCTTGGAAACTGCATCGGTTCCTGTGCTGGTCCACCGGGTCATCGCCCGCCTCAATGTGGGGGGGCCCGCCATGCATGTGGTGAACCTCACCCGGGGGCTCGACGCGACGGGGCGTTTTCGTACCCGGCTGCTGGCCGGTAGGGTCACCGCCGACGAGGGAGACATGGGCTACTACGCCCGGGAAAAAGGAGTGTCCGTCACCGAGCTTCCCTCCCTGTCACGCCTGGTCAGTCCGGTGGGAGATCTCCGCATCTTGGCCACCCTCTATTCCCTTTTCCGTCGGGAACGACCCGCAGTGGTTCACACCCACACGGCCAAGGCGGGGACCCTGGGGAGGCTTGCCGCTTGGTGGGCCGGGGTGCCGGTGCGGATCCACACCTACCACGGCCACGTCTTGGGGGGTGGATACTTCCCTTCCTCGGTCACTCGGTTCTTCCTGGAAGTAGAAAGGCAGCTGGCCCGAATCTCCCAGCGCCTGGTTGTGCTAAGCGAGCGCCAGAGGCGGGAAATGGCCTTGGACCTCAAGGTGGCTCCTTGGGATCGGTTCGCAGTCATCCCTTTGGGTTTGGAGCTGGAACCCTTCGCCCGCACCGACCGGGAGGCGGCCAGAGTCGCGACTCGCGGCCGGTTGGGCATCCCGGAGGATCGGCCTGTGGTGGGGATCGTCGGCCGACTGGTACCCATCAAGAACCATGGGCTCCTGCTGAGGGCTGTGCCGATGCTCGAAAGCATGCACGGGGGAAGGGTGGATCTCTTGATCGTGGGGTCCGGTCTCCTGGAAAAGGAGCTCAGAAATCTGGCTGCTTCGCTGGATCTGGCGGACCGCTGTCACTGGCTGGGTTGGCGGAGGGATCTCCCTGCCCTTTACCCGGCCATGGATGTTCTGGCGCTGACGTCGGTGGACGAAGGGACACCTGTGGCGGTCCTGGAGGCTTTGGCCGCGGGGACTCCAGTGGCTGCCAGGGCCGTGGGAGGGGTTCCGGAAATCCTCGCCGATGTGCCCTTGGCCGAGCTCATCTGGGAGGCGACGCCAGCGGCGGTGGCCAAGGCCCTTCATGGTGTTCTACGACGCCCTCATGCCCCCGGCGACCGAGAGATGGTCAGGCGGGGGGTGTGCGAGAGATTCTCGGTGGCGCGCCTGGTTGCGGATATGGCAGAACTTTACGAGACGGAGTTGGCGATGAGCAAGGATCGGGGGAGGGGTCATGGACCCTTCGTTTGACGCGTTCCGAAGCCTCGTGGATGCCTCCTGTTCCTACCTGGTGACGGGAGGAGGGGGCTTCATCGGATCTCACCTTGTCGAGGTGCTTTTGGCCGGGGGGGCACGGGTGCGGGTGGTCGACGATTTTTCCACCGGCCGAAGGGAGAATCTGAGGGGCCTGAAGGGGGATCTGGTGGTGGTGGAGGGGGATATCACCGATCCCGACGTTTGCCGGGCCGCCGTTGAGGGGGTTCGAATCGTGTTCCATCAGGCGGCTCTCCCCTCGGTTCCCAGAAGTCTTCGGGATCCTCTGCGCTCTCACGAGGTCAATGCCACGGGCACCCTGAACCTTCTGCTGGCCGCCCGGGATGCTGGAGTCCAGCGGTTCGTATACGCGGGGTCCTCCTCGGCCTATGGGGACACCCCCTCCCTTCCAAAACGGGAAGACCAGATCCCCAATCCTCGCTCCCCCTACGCCGTCTCGAAACTGGCAGGGGAGCACTACGTAAGGGTGTTCGCCGGGGTATTTGGTCTCGAGGGCGTGGTCCTCCGGTATTTCAACGTCTTCGGCCCGAGACAAGATCCGGAGTCTCCCTACGCTGCGGTCATTCCCAAGTTCATCCGGGCGGCTTTGGATGGGCGGCCTCCGGTGATTGACGGAGACGGGCAACAGACGCGGGATTTCACCTATGTGAGCAATGTGGTCTATGCCAACCTCCTGGCGGCCAGAGCGCCTGCCGAGCGGGTCAGCGGTGAGGTCTTCAACGTGGGGTGTGGGGACCGGGTGAGTATCCTGAGTCTTTGGAGGATGGTGAGCCGCCTTGCCGGTGCCTCCCCGGAGGCGGTGCACGGCCCCCCCCGGCCGGGTGACGTGCGGGATTCCCTGGCGGATCTGGCCCGAGCCCGGGAGCGCATGGGCTTCGAGGTGCTCGTCCCCTTGGAGGAGGGGGTGCGACACACCCTTGCGTGGTTCCGTAACATATGAAGGAGGTCCTTGTGGCGCCGTTCCCCAGACAAGGCCAGGCGACGAGCCGGCAACATGTTACCTGCTGAGCCATTCTTGGCCCTTCTCGGGCCTGTCCGTTCCCGGCGGTGCCTCCCAGCGGCGGCGGGGCGCCGACACCCACGAGGCGGGGACGGAACCATGGGCGGCATGATGGGTGCCCCCCGCGGGCCCCGGGATAGGTTATGGAAGCAGGGGCAACCGGTTGAACCGGTGGTGGAAGAGGTTTCCCGTTCAGCCCAACGGAGTTTCCATTGTCCGATTCCATTTTGGTGACAGGAGGAGCCGGCTTCATCGGTTCCCACGTGGTCGAGGCCCTCTTGGGCCAAGGGAAGACTGTGTTCGTCTTGGACAACCTTTCCACCGGGCGCCTGGAAAACCTCGCGGCGGTGCAGAACCACCCGCGGCTGGACATCACGGTGGACACCATCCTGAATTGGCCGGTGATGAACCGTCTGGTTGCGCAGGTGGATCACGTGATCCACCTGGCAGCCGCCGTCGGGGTCAGGAAGATCCTGGAAGAACCGGTGGAGACGATCACCACGAATGTGCGGGGCACCGAGATCGTCCTGGACTGCTGCCACCGTCACGGGAAGAAGCTGTTCCTGGCATCCACCTCAGAGATCTACGGAAAGGCCGGCGACCGGCTCCATGAAGAGCATGACCGGATCCTGGGGAGCACCACCCACCGGCGCTGGTCGTATGCGTGTACCAAGGCCATGGATGAGTTCTTGGCCCTGGCCTACAACTACGACAAGGGACTGCCGGTCATCATCGGGCGCTTCTTCAACACGGTGGGTCCGCGGCAGACCGGGCGCTGGGGAATGGTGGTTCCTACCTTTGTAGGTCAGGCCTTGCGCGGGGATCCCATCACAGTCTACGGCACCGGCGAACAGAGCCGCTGCTTCTGTCACGTCTCGGACGCCGTGCGGGCCGTCCTTGGCCTGATGGAGGAGGAGCGGGCCGTGGGGGGGGTCTTCAACATCGGGAGCGAAGAGGAGATCACCATCCTCGGCCTTGCCTTGAAGATCAAGGAACGCACCGGCTCCCGCTCCCCCATCCAGGTGATCCCTTACGACCAGGCCTACGAATCCGGCTTCGAGGATATGCTGCGTCGGCAGCCGGACACCACCAAGATCCGGAACCTTCTGGGTTGGAGGCCGACCTACGACCTGGATGCCACGATCGATTCGGTGGTGGAGTACATGAGGGCCCAGGGTGGATCGGGCTGACTCCCTCGGTGGGCGCAGGGCACCTGTTCCCCACAACCTTCATTCTTGCTGCGTAGGAAATGCCGGAACGCTTGGTCCAGCCCCATGGCGGGGAACTGAAAGAGCTCCTCGTGGAAGCTCCTCAGGCGTCGGAGTGGAGGGCGGCTTCTCGGGACTGGCCGTCCTGGATCTTGAACGAACGACAACTGAGGGATCTGGAGCTTCTGATGAACGGCGCCTTCAGTCCCCTGGAAGGTTTCCTCAAGAGAGCCGAATACGAAAGGGTCCGGGATGAGATGCGTCTGCCCGACGGGACCCTTTGGCCCATGCCCATCACCCTGGATGTCCCCCGAGCCTTTGCGGCGGGTCTGAAGGAGGGAGATCAGCTGGCCTTACGGGATCCGGAAGGGGTGCTTCTTGCGGTTCTCGCGGTGGAGGACATCTGGGAGCCCGACAGGGAGGAAGAGGCCTGGAAGGTTTTCGGCACCGACAGTCCCGACCACCCGGGGGTGGCCTATCTCCTGGCGCAAGGAGGAGAAATCTATCTGGGAGGGCGCATCGGGGGGGTCCAGCTTCCGGCGCACTTCGACTTTCGCCAGCACCGTCGCACCCCCCGGGAGCTCCGAGAGGAATTCCGGCGGTTGGGGTGGAGAAAGGTGGTGGGTTACCATACCCGAAGCCCCATGCATCGGGCGCAGGTGGAACTGACCCTCAGGGCCGCCCGAGAGGCCCAGGCCAACCTCCTCATCCACCCGGTGGTAGGCTTGGCTCAGCCTTCGGATCTGGACCATTACACCAGGGTCCGTTGTTACGAAGCCGTCCTGCCCCAGTATCCGCAGTTCACCGCCAAACTGGCTCTCCTGGATCTGGCCCAGCGCCTGGCCGGCCCCCGGGAGGCGCTGTGGCATGCCATCATTCGGAAAAACTTCGGCTGCACCCATTTCGTGGTGGGTCCGAACCATGGTTCTCCCGGAGAGGACAGCCAGGGGCGACCGTTCTACGGCCTCTACGACGCCCAGAAGCTTGCCAAAGAGTACGAAGGGGAGCTGGGGATCCACATCCTTCCCTACAAACTCCTCGTGTACGTGAAAGAAAGGGATCAGTATCTTTCTGTGGACGAGCTCCCGGATGGCTTGAGCACGCTTTCCCTATCTCACGGAGAGCTCAAGGAACGGCTTGAGCGGGGAAGGGAGATCCCCGATTGGTTCACCTTTCCCGAGGTGGCCAGGGAGCTTCGACGTCGTTATCCTCCCCGTTGGAAAAAGGGATTCACCGTTTTCTTCACCGGCCTTTCCGGGTCAGGGAAATCCACCCTCGCCAAAGTCCTCCAAGCCAAACTCCTGGAAGCAGGGGGGCGGAGCGTTTCGCTCCTGGATGGGGACATCGTCAGGAAGAACCTTTCAAGCGAGCTGGGTTTCAGTCGAGACCATCGCGATCTCAACATTCGCCGGATCGGCTTCGTAGCGGCAGAGATCACCAAGAGCGGAGGCATTGCCCTCTGCGCTCCCATTGCACCCTATAGCCATACCAGGAAGGAGAACCGCGAGCTCATCAGCCGATACGGTGGTTACGTGCTGGTTTACGTGAGCACTCCCCTCGAGGTCTGCGAAATGCGGGACCGTAAGGGTCTGTACGCCAAGGCCAGGGCCGGGCTGATTCGGGAGTTCACGGGGATCTCGGACCCCTATGAGCCTCCGGACGATGCGGATGTGGTCATCGACACCACGGACCTCACGCCGGAGGAGGCTGCTCAAGAAGTCTACTTGTTCCTCGAAAGAGAGGGGTACCTGGCCCCGGCGGCAGAGTGAACCGGACGAGTCCACAGGGGGCCCTGGAATGGCTTTGCGGCCTGGCAACCTTACCCCTCTTTCGACCAGTTCGGACTCTGCCCCTTTCCCCTCTCCTCGGGGAGGAACGGTGACCTCGACACATCGAGCCATGGGAAGCGGGAGCGGACTTCGCGAGGAGGATCTGAACCGGATCCACAGAGCGTTGCAGGCGGCCGGAGAAGCCCTTCGCCCCTTCCTGGCGGGGCCGGTCGCCTTCCGGCAGAAGCCGGGCCAAGAGGGGCCGGTGACCGAGGCCGACCTGGCTGTGGACCGAGTCCTCAGGGCTCTCCTGCCCCAGGACGGAGAAGGCTGGCTCAGTGAGGAGTCCCAAGACGATCCTGCCCGGCTGGACTGCCGGCGGGTATGGGTGGCGGATCCCTTGGACGGCACCAAGGAGTTCGTGCAGGGAATCCCGGAATGGTGTATTTCGGTGGGCCTCCTCGAGGATGGGATACCGGTGGCCGGTGGAATCTACGCTCCCTCCAAGGACCTCCTGATCCTGGGGTCCCGAGAGACGGGGGTCTTTTGCAACGGAGCCAGGGTGGGACTGACGGAACGGAAGGCCCTCGCGGGCGCCACCGTCCTTGCCTCCCGTTCGGAGTGGCAAAGGGGTGAGTGGGAGGCTTTCGTGGGGGGGCCGTTCCGCCTGGTGCCGTGTGGGTCGGTGGCCTTGAAGCTGGCCCTGGTGGCGGCCGGGCTCGCCGATGCCACGTGGACCTTGGTGCCGAAGTGCGAGTGGGATGTGGCGGGGGGGGCGGCTCTGGTGCTGGCCGGGGGCGGGAGCGTCCTGCACGCCGACGGTACGCTTCCCCGATGGAACCAGCCCTCCCCCTGCTTGCCCAACCTTTTGGCGGGGCGCGAGGAACTCCTGCGGGAAGTCCGACAGATGTGGTTGGGATCGAAGTAAGGACCAGGGGCTCACCTCTCTTTCGCAAACCTACGGGCCCCGGCATGGAACCGCGGGGCCCGGCCTAGGCCGGTATGGAACTTCTCATCACGGGGGCCGGGGGTCTCCTCGGCAAAGCTGTCCATCGTCGGGCTGTGGAACTGGGGTGGAGGGTGGAGGCCCTTGATCGGGAAAGGCTGGATGTGACCCGGTCCGACGCGGTCCGGGAGACGCTCACCCGGTGCCGGCCGAGATGGGTCGTGAACTGCGCCGCCTTTTCGCAGGTGGATCAAGCGGAACTGCGACCCCAGGAAGCCATGGCGGTGAACCGGCTTGGGGCCTGGAATCTCGCGTGCGCGGCGGCCGAGGTAGGTGCCCTCCTCATCCATATCAGCACGGATTATGTGTTCGACGGACGCAAGGGGACTCCCTACCTCCCCTCCGACCGACCGGCCCCCGTCAACGTCTATGGCATCAGCAAACTGGCAGGGGAAATTGCCGTGAGGGAGAGCGGATGCCGCTCCCTCATCGTCCGCACCAGTTGGCTTTTCGGCGAAGGGGGTCAGGGATTCGTCGCTTTGGTCGAGAGGTTTGTCCGGGCAGCCGCCGAGGATCCCCGAAAAGGGCCTCTGCGGGCGGTGGCCGACGAGCGGAGCCGGCCCACCTGGGTGGAGGATCTGGCCAGGGGCCTTCTGGAGCTGGCGGCCCGGGGGGTGGAAGGAACCCTGCATTTGGCCAACGGGGGGGAATGCAGCCGGTTCGAGCTGGCCTTGGAGGTGCGGCGTTGGGTGGCCCAAGGAGCGGGGGGGCGGCTTCCCTTGATTTTCCCGGTGTCATCGGCCGAGTTCGGCGCCCTGGCCAGGAGACCCCCTTATTCGGTGTTGGATACCGGAGAGGCGGAAGGGATCCTGGGTTGGCAGTTTCGGCCCTGGCGGGAGGCCTTGGCCGCGTTCCTGAGGGGCCGGGGAAGGGGAGGGGGATGAGGGGGGAGGAGGGGGACGGCCGGGGTTGCCAAGATGGCCGGGCGGATTTACCGATTGCCCTCGGGGGGGGCGAACGGCAAGCCTCTGGGATCCTCCTTGGGGCAAGCTCGGCGGCCCCCAACGGGGTGACCTTTCCCGGACCTGGGCCCGGCAAACCGAGAATCTCATCGAGACGGGGTCATGAAAGGCGTGATCTTGGCCGGCGGGCTGGGTACCCGCCTCCTTCCCATGACGCGGGTGACGAACAAACATCTACTCCCGGTCTATGACCGGCCCATGATTTATTTTCCCCTCCAACAGATGGTTGCGGCGGGTCTCACAGAGATTCTCCTGGTTACCGGAGGAAACTCGGCCGGCGATTTCTTGAGGCTCCTGGGAAACGGGAAAGAGTTCGGCCTGAAGCACCTCCACTACACCTATCAGGAGGGTGAAGGCGGCATCGCCGAGGCTTTGGGCCTGGCGGAGCATTTTGCCGACGGCGGACCCCTGTGTGTGATCCTGGGCGACAACCTGTTTCAAGAGCCTTTGGCGCCTTATGTGCAGGCCTACCGGGACCATCTTTCCCGGGAGGGCCGGGGCGCCATGATCCTCCTCAAGGAAGTGGAGGACGCCCATCGCTTCGGGGTAGTGGAACTTCAGGACGGTCGGCTGGTGCGGATTGTCGAAAAACCTTCTCGACCTCCCAGCAACTTGGCTGTGACCGGCTGTTACTTTTATGACGGGGAAGTCTTCGAGATCATCCGGGGTCTCCGTCCCTCCGAACGGGGGGAGCTGGAAATCACGGATGTGAACAACGCCTACATCGCCAGGGGGACGATGACCTACAGGGTCCTCCAGGGGTGGTGGACAGATGCGGGGACGGTCCCCTCGCTGTTTCGTGCCGCGCAGCTCGTGGCCCAGGACCGCCAGAACCCCATTCTCAACCCCGGCGGCCGATGAGACTCCTGGTCACCGGGGGAGCGGGCTTCATCGGGTCCAACCTTGTGGCTTACCTGCTGCGGGAGCGGCCGGAGTCTCGGATCGTCAACCTGGACCTGCTCACCTACGCTGGGAGTCTCGCGAATCTGGAAGGAGTTTTGGGAGACCCGCGCCATTCCTTTGTGCAGGGGGACATTTGCGACGGCTCGCTGGTCCGTTCCCTCATGGCGGGCCAGGACGCGGTCCTACACCTGGCCGCCGAGAGCCACGTGGACCGATCCATCCGAGAGGCCGCCCCTTTCATCCGGACGAACGTGCTGGGCACCCACGTCCTCCTGGATGCGGCCCTGGAGGCTGGAATTCGAAGGTTCGTGCAGGTTTCCACCGATGAGGTTTACGGGGAGCTCCCTTGGTTGGACCCGGCGAGCCCGAAAGGTTCCGACCCCAGGCGGCCCCGTTTCACCGAGGCGACTCCCCTGGCACCTCGGTCCCCTTATTCCGCTTCGAAGGCCGCGGGGGACCTCTTGGCCATGGCCTACCACCACACCCATGGCCTGGATGTGGTGGTGGTGCGGGGGTCCAACAATTACGGTCCCCGGCAGTATCCGGAGAAGCTGATTCCGTTGATGACCACTTATGCTCTTCAAAACCGCCCCCTTCCCCTGTACGGAGACGGTCTCCATGTGCGGGACTGGATGCACGTGGAGGATTTTTGTCGAGGGATCCTGGCGGCTCTGGAGCGGGGAAGACCCGGAGAAGTCTATAACTTCGGGGGGGGGAGCGAACGCACGAATCTGCAGGTGGTCCGAGCCATTCTCCAGGCGTTGGGGAAGCCTGCGGAGCTGGTGACCTTCGTGGCGGACCGCCCCGGCCACGACCGGCGCTACGCGGTGGACTTCTCCAAGGCGGAGCGGGAGCTGGGTTGGCGCCCCTGGGCGGTTTTCGAGGAGGAACTGCCACGAACGGTGGCCTGGTACGCGGAAAACCGGGGATGGTGGGAGCAACGGGTCATCCCACGGGACGAATGACCGTGGCCGAGCAGTCGCCCCTTCGGGCGCTGGACCGCGAAGCCGGGTTGGATGCCCCCTGCCCGAAGGTGACGGCGGTGGTCCTCAATTGGTGCAACGAAGAGGTGACCAGAGCCTGTCTGGCCTCCCTCGCCGCCTCGGACTACCGCCCTCTCGCCGTCCTCTTGGTGGACAACGGTTCCCCGGACGGCTCTGGGGAGCGCCTGCGGGAGGCCTTTCCCGAGGTGGACTTCCTCCAGACCGGCGCCAACCTGGGCTATGCGGGGGGCAACAACCGGGGGATCGTCCGGGCCATGGAAGAAGGAGCGGATTTCGTCCTGGTGGTCAACAACGATATCGTGCTGGCACCGGATGCGGTAAGCCACCTGGTGAGGACTGCCCTTGGAGGGGCCGAGGAGGTGCGCCGCTCCCTTTGCGGGCGCCTTCGCCGAAGAGGGGCGAAGAACGGCCCCGTGGGGGGAGTCTCGCCCAAAATCCTCTACCACCATGACCCCGCCCGGATCTGGTTCGGGGGGGGGTGCTTTTCGCCCCTTCGAGGTCTCGGCCTTCACCTCCGGGAAGGGGAGCGGGACGATCGCCTGGAGGAAGGGCCGGGGGAGATCAGCTTCATGACAGGGGCGTGTTGTCTGCTCTCGGCCCGGGCACTCCAAGAAGTCGGGGGATTTGACGAGAACTTCTTTGCCTACGTGGAGGATGCCGACCTTTCCCTCCGCCTCCTCCGGGCGGGGTATCGGCTTCTCTATCAACCCCGGGCGCGGGTGCTCCACCATGCCCCGCCGCCTGGCACCCCTCCCACCCCCTTCCAGATCCGCCAGAGGGACCGGAATCGCCTTCTGGTGATGGCAAAGCATTACTCCCCTTGGCAACGTTTCCCCTTCCTGGCCCGCTTCCTCGCCACCAGGATCGCCCTGGGGGTCGGGTATGTCCTCCGGGGAGACAGGGAGCGGGTGCGGGCCCTCTGGGAGGGGTGGCGAAGCGGTTGGAGGTAGAGGAGGGTGAGGGGGGTGTCTCTTCGGGGGACAGGCGATTGGCGTTGGGTGGAGTTCCCGAAGAAGTCCGTCCGTGCCTTTCCCTCCGAGGGGTTTTGCCGTATTCGGGCCACGGCCGATGGGGGGGAGGAGCGGCCGAGATGAGGATCCTGGTGGACGCTCGGCTCTTGGGGGGGGGAGGAATCGGGCGTTACCTGCGGGAGGTGGTGGGCCCCTGGCTGGAAGAGCCGGCTGTGACAGGGATCACCTTTCTCGGGCGGCCTTGGGAGCTGGAGCCGTGGCTGAGGGAAAGGGACGTCCGGGGGGTGGCAGGGCTGGTGCGGTGGGAGGACAGGCCGTATTCGGCCCTGGCACAGGTCCGATGGCCCAGCTTGCTCAGGCGATTGGGTGAACGCCACGACGTGGCGTTTTTCCCTCATTACGATGTTCCCCTTTGGAAGCACCCTACCCCTTCGGTGGTGGTGGTCCATGATCTGACCCAGTTTCTGTTCAAAAGGGGCTTTCCGCGCTGGAAACGGTGGGGAGGGGAGCTGCTCCTCAGGGGTGCCGTGGCCAGGGCCGGTGCCGTGGTGACGGTCTCGGAGAGTTCCAGGAAGGCCCTGTTGAAGTGGGCTCCCGGGCTGGAATCCCGTTTGCATGTGATCCCCAACGGGGTCAGTTGCCGATTCCGGCCCCTGTCGTCCGACGAAAAGCAGACCGCCTTGGGACGCTGGGGACATCTGACCCCCTTCGCCTTCGTCCTAGGGCCGGCAAAACCCCACAAAAACCTGGGACTTGCCGTGCGGGTGGCGGCCAAGGTCCGGGAGCACTATCCCCGGTGGCGATTGCTCGTGGCGGGGGTGTCGGAGGAGCACCTTCAGGGGCTGAGGAGGCTCGCAGGGGTGCAGGAGGCGGATTCCTCCTGGATTGTAGGGGTGGGTAGGCCCGACGATATGTTGTTGCGGGAACTGTACGCGTTGAGTTCGGTGTTCCTTTTCCCCTCCTTGGCCGAGGGCTTCGGCCTACCACCCTTGGAGGCCCTGTCGTGCGGAGCGAGGGTGCTGGCCTCCAGGATTCCCGCCCTTGAGGAAATTCTTGAGCCCCTTCGGCCTGGGTGGAACGTGGAGCTTCTGGACCCCCGGGTGGAGGAGGTTTGGGTCGAGGCCGTTCTTCGGGGAGGATCGGACGGTATGACCTGCCTCCGCCACGCGGCTACACGGAAACCCTGGGGAGGGGAAGAGAGGAGGACCGAGCCCGAGGACTCCTCCTCGCCCCCCCCCTTACCGTCCTGGGAGGAAGCGTCCCGCAAAACCTGGAACCTTTTGAGGGACGTAGTTTATGCGGAGCAACCGAAGGCTCGATAGGCGGCGACGGTGTCCCTCCGGATCGGCGCGCTTCGGCTGGCCCAAGCCGGCGGTGGCGACGGGGCCGTGAGGGGTGGCGGCAGATGTTTCCCTTGACGGTCACCGCGCACGCCTCTATGGTAGAAACTGGGGGTGATCCGCCTCTCGGGGGGCAAGCAGCGCAACGGAGGTCTCCCTTCTCTCCTCCCCAATCGGATTCCAACACTGCGACGAAAGGGCGGTCTGATGAGGAAAACCATCGCGGCGAGCCTGGCGCTGGGTGTGTTCGTTTTTTCGGTCCCTGGAGTTCCGGT
>JAUQOX010000300.1 GCA_030550695.1 Gemmatimonadota bacterium
GAGGGAGGGGCTCCAACGGTGGCTCCCCCTGGAGGGAGGAGAAAACCCATCCGGCCACCCCTCCGGCCAGGTAAGGGGTTGCGCCTACTACCTCCGTTGCCCCCACCCTGGGAAAGACGAGAGGTGCCGGCTTATGGTTCCCCCGCTGCACCCTCCGGGCCGTGGCGGGGGAGGGGAGGGTCCGGCGGTGGCGGAGGGGAGGGAGGCTAGGTCCTCGCCGCAAGGTGGGCCGGATGGAGGGGGGCGGCTCGTGAGGTGTTGGCTGGAGTTCCAAGACGGGGTAGGAAGGGTCGGAGGTGGCGGCGGGAGTGGTCCGGGCGGAGAGGCGTAGGGCGGTTCTTCCCGACTCTTGACATGGCCTTGGGGCGCCTCCATCTTGCCAAGCCTCGACAGACGCCGTATAGGTCCTCCGTTTTTTCCCGGAGACCATTCGGGTCTCGAGGTGCCCTTGACCCTCAGCAGGAGGTCCCCTTGGTGGGCGCGACGTCAATGATCTACGGTGCTCTTCTCCAGATCCCGGGAATGGCCCAGGTGGAGATGACCTGGCAAGAGCAGTTGGCCTTCGTCTGGGAGCAGACCGGTTTCATGCGGTGGCCCCTGGCCCTGTGCTTGGTGACCGGGATCGTGGTGATCATCTGGAAGTTCTTCTCCCTCTGGGCGAAGAGTGCCAGCACGCGGAAGGTTCTCAAGCAGGTGGACGAACTTCTCGCGGCCCAGAAGATCGATGAGGCCCTCGAACTCACCCGGAGCTCGAACTCCCCGGGCGCCAACATCCTTTATGCGGGTCTCGAGCGGCATGAGGAGGGGACCGAGCGGGTGATGAAGGCCATCGAGAACCAGGGGCTCATCGAGCTCAGCAAGCTGGAGAGAGGCCTGGTGGTTCTGGCGACCCTCACCAACGTCGGGCCGCTGCTGGGGTTCTTGGGGACGGTGGTGGGGATGATCATCGCCTTCCAGTCCATCGAAGCCGCCGGGGAAGTGGAGGCCACCCTTGTCGCCTCCGGGATCAAGATCGCTCTGCTCACCACCGCCGAGGGGCTGGTCATCGCCATCCCCATGAGCATTTTCCACAACTACTTCGTGGCCCGCATCGACGGTCTGGTGGTGGATATGGAGGAGTCCGCCCAGAAGATGATCGACGCCCTCCACGCCATGGAGCGGGGACGGCAGGCGGCGGCCTCGTAGCGTAGCCTGCCCCACAGCTTCCTGATTCGTGGACCCGAGCCAGGGGCCACTCCTCGGCGGGAGTGGCCCCTGGGTTTCTTCCCATCGGGGTGCCCATGGTGGAAGTGCCTCCGAAGAAGGCACCGCGCCTCTTCCTCATCGACGCCTACGCCCTTATCTACCGGGCTTTCTTTGCCTTTGCGGGCAAGCCCCTGAGGAATTCCCGGGGGGAGAACACCTCCGCTCCCTTCGGGTTTGCCAACTTTTTGCTCTCCATCCGAGACCACTACGCCCCCGATTATCTGGCGGTGGTTTTCGACAAGGGCATGAGCCACCGGGAACGGATCTATCCGGCCTACAAGGCCACCCGGGACAAGATGCCGGAGGAGCTGGCGGCCAGCCTCCCGCGGATTCGGCAGTTGGTGGAGGCCTTCAGGGGGCCGGTGGTAGAGCTCGAGGGGTACGAGGCCGACGACGTGATCGGGACCCTGACGGTCAAGGGATGTGAGGCCGGGCTGGAAGTGGTGGTGGTTTCGGGGGACAAGGACCTCTACCAGTTGGTGGGCCCTGGAGTGTACCTCCTGAATCCGGGGCGGGGCGGACCCACCGGCGTGGAGGCGGAATGGGTGGACGCGGATCGCGTGGTGGCCCGCTTTGGCGTTCCCCCGGAGCTTGTTCCCGATTATCTGGCCCTCATCGGAGACACCTCGGACAATGTACCCGGGGCTCCGGGAATCGGACCCAAGACCGCCGCGGAGCTCCTGCAGCGGTTCGGCAGCCTGGAGGCTCTCCTGGCCCGGGCGGAGGAAGTCCCCGGGAAAAGGGCAAGGGAATCTCTCCTGACCCACGCGCCCCAGGTGCGCTTGTCCAAGGAACTGGTCACCATTCGCACCGACCTCCCCCTGGAACTGGATCTGGAACGGCTGAGGGTCGTGGAGCCGGACCGGGAACGACTTCGGGCTTTGTTCGTGGAGCTGGAATTCCGTCGTCTCACCGAGCGGTTCACGGATTCCCAGAAGGCCGGTGCAGGGATGGAGGGGGGTGGGGAGGGTGGGGAACCCTACGAGGTGATTACAGACCCTGCACGGATCGGGCCCCTGCTGGAGTGGGCGAGGGCGGTGGGGGCATTGGCCCTGGATACGGAAACCACCCATCTGGACCCGACCCGGGCGGACCTGGTGGGGATCGCCCTGGCCGTCGAGCCGGGGAGGGCCTTTTACCTGCCGTTCGGCCATCGTCCGTCAAGGGGGGCGGATGGCCAGGAGGAAAACCTCCCCCCCCCCAATCTGCCCCCCCTGAACCATCCCGATCTCCGCCCCCTTGTGGAGCTTCTGGAAGACCCGGCCGTGGGGAAGATCGGGCAGAACCTCAAGTACGACCTCATCGTGCTGGAGACTGCCGGCGTCAGGATGCGGGGTCTGGTCTTCGATACCATGGTGGCTTCCTACGTGCTGGATCCCAACCGCCGGGAGCACAACCTGGACGCCTTGGTCCTCACCCTCCTGGGGCACAAGATGATTTCCTACCAAGAAGTGGTGGGGAAGAAGGGGGAGGGACAGGTCTCGTTTGCCGAAGTCCCCTTGCGGCGAGCCGCCGATTACGCCTGCGAGGATGTGGACTACACTCTCCGGCTGAAGCGGCTGTTCGAGCCGCAGCTCCGGGAGCAGCAGCTGGAAGATCTCTATCGGAACCTCGAGCTTCCCCTGGTCCCGGTCTTGGCCCGGATGGAGGCCAACGGCATCCGGATCGACCCCCAGGTTTTCTCGGAGATGAGTCGCCGGCTGGAGGGGATGCTCGCCGGCCTCCAGGAGGAGATCCGCAAAGAGGCGGGGGAAGAGCTGAACCTGAATTCCACTCCCCAGCTTCGCGCGCTTCTTTTCGAGAAGTTGGGGATGCCGGTGCTCAAGAAGACCAAGACCGGCCCCTCTACCGACGCCTCGGTGCTGGAGGAGCTGGCGGCCATGGGGTACCGCCTTCCGGTCCTGATTCTGGAGTACCGACAGTTGGAGAAACTTCGAAATACCTATGTGGACGCCATCCCCAAGCTCGTGAACCCCAGAACGGGTCGGATCCACACCAGTTTCAATCAGACGGTGACAGCCACGGGCCGCCTGTCCAGCAGCGATCCGAACCTGCAGAACATTCCCGTCCGGACGGACCTGGGTCGGGAGATCCGGCGGGGGTTCGTGGCCGACGAGGGTTTTCTGTTCTTCGCCGCGGACTATTCTCAGATCGAGCTGCGGATCTTGGCTCACCTCTCCGGCGACCCTGCGTTCGTGGAGGCTTTCCGCCACGGGATTGACATCCACCGGCAAACGGCGGCCCTTATTTTC
>JAUQOX010000301.1 GCA_030550695.1 Gemmatimonadota bacterium
GCCCCAGGGCGCCGAGGCCGGCGCCGGAGGCGCGGAACGGTCTCCCACCGCACCCTGGCCGGGCCTGCCCTCAGAACGCCGAGATCCCGGTGATCTCCAGCCCCAGGATCAGGGTGTGCATATCGTGGGTGCCCTCGTAGGTGTAGACACTCTCCAGGTTGGCCATGTGCCGCATGGCACTGTATTCCACCAGGATCCCATTGGCCCCCAACAGCCGCCGGGCCTCCCGTGCCACGTCACAGGCCATGTCCACGTTCGCCCTTTTGGCCAGGGACACCTGGGCCGGCGTGTACTCGCCCCGGTCCTTGAGCCGCCCCAACTGCAAGGCCAAGAGCTGTCCCTGGGTGATCTTCGTCAGCATATCAGCAAGCCTCTGCTGTTGGAGTTGCTTGCCGGCAATGGGCCCGTCGAACATCACCCTCTGCTTGGCATAGCTCAGCGCCTCATGGTAGCAGGCCATGGCCGCCCCCACCGCCCCCCAAGCGATCCCGTAGCGGGCCTGGGTGAGACACATGAGGGGGTCCCGTAGGCCCGAGGTTCCCGGAAGGAGCGCCTCGTCCGGAAGTTCCACGTCCTGCAACACCAGCTCGCTGGTGTCGGACGCCAGCAAGGAAAGCTTACCTTTCTGGTCGCGGGCCGAGAACCCCGGCGTACCCTTGGGGACCAGGAAGCCGCGGATCCCGTTTCGGTCCCCGATCTCGCGGGTCTGGGCCCAAACCACCGCCACATCGGCCATGGACCCGTTGGTGATCCACATCTTGGCCCCGTTGAGGACCCACCCCCCGTCCGTCTTCCGGGCAGTGGTGATCATCCCTGCGGGATTGGACCCGTAATCCGGTTCGGTGAGACCGAAACAGCCGATCTTCTCACCTCGCGCCAGCTTAGGAAGCCACTCCCGCTTCTGCTCTTCGGAACCCCACCGGTAGATGGGATACATGACCAGGGCGCCCTGGACGGAGGCGAAGGACCGGATTCCCGAATCTCCCCGCTCCAGCTCCTGCATGATGAGACCGTAGGCTACGTTGTTGAGGCCCGCACAGCCGTATTCTTCCGGAAGATTGGCCCCCAGCATCCCCATCTCGGCCATCTCGGGGATGAGTTCCGAGGGGAAGCGCCGGCTTAGGTACGCCTCCTGGATGATGGGGAGCACCCGTTCTTCCACCCAATCCCGGACCGTATCCCGAACCATCCGCTCTTCCTCGGAGAACAGAGCTTCGATGTTGTAGAAATCCACTCCCTTGAATCGTTCCGCCATGGGATCCGCTTCCTTTGCTTCGGTTCTTCCACCGACCCTCAAGTTCCCATTCCGGTCGGACCGGGAGGTACCGCCTCCACCGCCTTCCGGTTCCGGTACCGCATCAGGCCGTAGGCCAACTCCCTGGCCAGCCGCCCCACCAGCCAGAAGGCCGCCACCACGGTGGCGATCCACCCCCCCCGGACCAGCGCCGAAGGCCGGACCACCAGCCAGATCCAGAGGGCCAAACCCGCCGCCGCCACTCCCCCGACTCCCCATCCCCACCAAGCCGCCCGCCTGCGGGCCGCCGCCCGACAGTCCTTGCACCACATCAGACGGTCCACCTCGAGGGTGTCCTTCTCCCGCAGGCACCGCACACAGGTGACCACTTCGGGAAAACGGGAACGCCAGGCCGAGCCGCCATCCTTGTTGCGGAACATGGGAACGGGACCTCCAGCTTGCTCTTCGCGGATCGGCGTGCGCCCTCCCCTCTAAACCAGGGCCCTGACGAGGGCCTCGGCGTACTCGTCCGTGGAGGCGTTCCCCCCCAGATCCCGGGTACGGACCTGGCCGGACGACAATACCTTTTCCACCGCCAGGCGGATGCGCTGGGCCACTTCCTGCTGGCCGATGTGGTCCAGAAGCATACAAGCAGACAGCAGGAACGCCGTGGGATTGGCCACCCCCTTTCCGGCAATGTCGGGGGCCGAGCCGTGGACCGCCTCGAAGATGGCGTGGGTCTCGCCGATGTTTCCCGCCGGGGCGAATCCCAACCCCCCCACCAGTCCGGCCATCAAGTCGCTCAGGATGTCGCCGAACATGTTCTCCATGACCAGGATGTCGAACTGATAGGGGTTCAAGACCAGATACATGGCGGTGGCGTCGATGATGCGATCCTCGCACTCGATTTCGGGAAAGGCACGGGCTACGTCCCTGGCCACCTCCAGGAACAGGCCTTGGGTGCACTTGAGAATGTTGGCCTTGTGGGCAATGGTCACCTTGCGGCGCCTGTGCCTCCGGGCGTACTCGAAGGCGAAATGGGCAATACGTTCGGCCCCGAAGCGGGTGATGATCATGACCGATTCCGCCGCCGCCCGGGGATCACGGTCCATGCCGATGAAGTGCTCCACACCCACGTAAAGGCCTTCGGTGTTCTCCCGGATGAGGACCAGGTCGATCCCCTCGTACCGCCCTCCAGGAAAAAGGGTCTTGACCGGCCGCACGTTGGCATACAGATCGAACTCCTTGCGGAGTTGCACGTTGACGGACCGGAATCCTTTCCCCACCGGGGTGGTCAAGGGGCCCTTCAGACACCAGCGATTCCTTTGGATGGACTCCAGGGTCTCGTCGGGGAGCAGACGGTTGCGGTCGTGAAGGGATGCCAGGCCCGCCTGCTGCTCGTCGTACTCCAGCTCCGCCCCCGCCGCCCGCAACACCCGCAAGGTGGCAGCGGTGATCTCCGGGCCGATCCCGTCGCCGGGAATCAGGGTGATGGTCGTGGCCATGGAACGTCGGGTTCTCCCCCCCCTCGGTTGGCTAGCGAACGAAGTCGGGATTGTATCGGTAGCGGGTGTGGTTTTCCCCCCAACGCACCAGATCTTCCAGCAGGTGGGGCCTTTCCGTGCCGTCGCGCCGGGCCAGAAGGGCAATCCCCAGAGCCTTCCTCCAGGTAAGGTCGTTCAGGGTATCCCTCGGCAGGAGGGCCCGGGCAACCTCGGTCCCCCCGGCCTCGGTGATCACCCGGACCCCCGCAAGCCCCGGGTAGCGCCGAAAGAGCTGGTGGGTCTCTTCACTGAAGAGGAGCACGTAAGGCCCTACCCGAGCCCAGAGGGATCCTCCCCGCTCGAGGTCTTCCGGGGCTTGGGTGATGGTGATCTCCGCCACGTTCCCGTTCATCTCCACCGACAGGTCCCCGGCATACACATAGGTGCTCTCCACTTCCCGGGCTGTGGGAAGGGGGGGAGGCTTGGGGCCACAGGCCTGGGGCCCGGCCAGCAAGGAACCCACGAACCAGCAGAGCCCGATCCTCCAGGGGCTACCTGTTCCCCTCCTGCCCGACAGGGCCTTCGGTTCCGGCAACACGCTCTTCCTCATCTCACGGGTACCACCGCCTGGGCCAACGCTTCCGCCGCCGACGCCAGGGCAGCCGCCCCCCCTGGGTCTCCCCCCTTCCCCTCCACGACCCCGTACCAATGGACTCGACCGTCCCGAGCGGTGAGAAGGGCGGCCTTGAACGAGAACGCCCGCCGTTCCACCA
>JAUQOX010000302.1 GCA_030550695.1 Gemmatimonadota bacterium
GCCTCAGCGAGGGTTTCGTGCGTCCGCGGTATCCGGAAGAGCTGCAGTTCAGCTATTACCAGGCGTCCCTGGTGCTGGAATACATCGAGGGGCGATGGGGTCTGCCTCGGGTGCGCCAGATGCTCCAGGCCTACCGCGAAGGCGGCTCCAACGAAGAAGTGTTCCAGGGTGTCCTCGGGGTGGGCTTGGAGGCCTTCGACCGAGACTTCGACGCCTGGGTCCGAGCCCGCTTTCAGGAACGGGCCCGGGCCCTCTCCCTGCCGCCCGGCGTGGCGGGGGATTTCCACCGTTTGGGAGTGGAAGAACTTCGGCGTCTTTCCCAGAGGGTGCCGGGGAACTTCCAGGTGAGGCTGGCCCTTGCGAAGGCCTTGCTGGAGGCAGGGACCGTGGCTGCGGCGGAGCGGGAACTCAGGGAGGCCGTCCGACTGTTCCCGGAATATTCGGGCCCGGACAGCCCCTATCTGTTCCTCGCCCGGATCCACCAGGAAAGGGGAGAGAAGGACCAGGCCGCCCGGGCCTTCCAGCGCCTGGGGGACCTCTCGGAGACGGCGCTGGAGGCCCATCTCCAGGAGGCCTCCCTCTGGTCGGCCCTGGGAAGGAGGGCCGACGCGGCGCAGGCGCTGGAAAAGGCCCTGGAGTTGGCTCCCTTCGACATAGGGATCCACCGGCAGTTGGCGGAGCTCTTCGAGGCTCAAGGAGACCATGCCCGACGGGTTCGGGAGCGGCGGGCGATCCTGGCGTTGAACCCTCCGGACCGGGCCGATGCCCATTATCAACTGGCTCTGGCCTTGAGAGATTCCGGGGACCGGGAAGGCGCCCGGCGGGAGGTGCTCCGAGCCTTGGAGATCGCTCCGGCTTTCGAGGCGGCTCAGGAACTGCTCTTGGAATTGAGGAGGCGGAATCCATGAGGGGAGCGTGGAACGGCTGGGGCGGGTGGGGAAAAGGGATGGGGAGGATCGGGGTGTTGGCCTTGGCGGTGACCCTTCTTGGGGTGGGCGTCGACCGGGGGGTGAGGCAGGGTGTGGCAGGGAGCGGAGAGCCGCGAGGGGCGCCTTCGGGCGCGCCTGCCTTCCTTGCGCCGGAGGGAGCGCCTCAGGCCCTGCAGGACGGCCCTCCGTACAACGGGAAGTTCACCTTCGTGCGGATCCGCTACGACGTGGGAGATCCGGGGTGGGGACTGCGGGGCCTCGGGGGGGGTAGAGGGAGGGGGGGCGGATGGATGCGGGAACCTCCTTGGGCCCATGATTACCCCCGGGCCGAAACGAACTTCGCCAAGATCATCCAGGCCCTGACCCTGGTGGACACTTACACCGAAGGGTATTCGGGGCGTGTCCTGAGCTTGGCGGACCCGGAAATCTTCAAGTACCCCATAGCCAACATCATCGAAGTCGGATACTGGAACCCCACCGAGGTCGAGGTCCTGAATCTGCGGAACTGGCTCCTGAAAGGGGGGTTCCTGGTCATCGACGACACCCGTCAGGACCGAGGGTTCGAGTTCCAGAACCTCCAGGCTCAGATGGCCCGGGTGCTCCCGGACCACGAGATCCTGTTGGTTCCCAAGGATCATCCTATCTACGACTCCTTTTTCCGCATCACCGATCCGCAGGCCTTGCTCCCCCCCTACGGCGGTCACGTACCGATCTATCTGGGCATTTTTGAGGACAACGACCCGCTGCGGGGGCGCCTCATGGTGATGATCAATTTCAACACCGATCTCCAGGAGTACTGGGAGTTTGCCGATGCCGGCTACTACCCCATCGACCTGTCCAACGAGGCGTTCAAGCTGGGGGTGAACTACCTCATCTATGCCTTGACCCATTGAGGTGCAGGGCTTCGACCCCCGAGATGCGGGCCCGGCACCAGCCCTTTTCACAACCCGAGGAGCCCATGGTAGGGAAAGCAAAACCGGAAACGGTCTTGGTGGAGGACGACGACCTGGCCCTGGTGGACCGCATGAGGGAAGGCAGGGAGAACCTCATTCGGGAAATCCGGAAGGTGATCGTGGGCCAGGACGAAGTGGTGGACCAGGTCCTTCTTACCCTCTTCGTGGGGGGGAATTCCCTGCTCTTAGGGGTGCCCGGTCTGGCCAAGACGCTCCTGATCCGCACCGTAGCGGAAGTGCTGGATCTCAAATTCTCCCGGATCCAGTTCACGCCGGACCTCATGCCGTCGGACATCACGGGGACGGACATCATCCAGGAGGATGCCCATACGGGACGCCGGTATCTGAAGTTCGAGCCCGGTCCCATCTTCGCCAACATCGTGTTGGCCGATGAGATCAACCGCACCCCACCCAAGACCCAGTCGGCCCTGCTGGAGGCCATGCAGGAACATCGGGTGACCGTCCAGGGAACCACGTACACCCTTGAGGAACCCTTCTACGTCTTCGCCACCCAGAACCCCATCGAGCTGGAGGGGACGTACCCCCTGCCCGAAGCGCAACTGGACCGGTTCATGTTCGAAATTGTCCTGGACCACCTTTCGGAGGGAGAAGAATTGGAGGTGGTCCGTCAGACGACGGGGATTCAAGAGCCGGTTTTCCGGCGCACGGTCACCGGACCCGACCTGGTGGCGTTTCAGCGGTTGGTCCGCCGCATGCCGGCTCCGGAGCCGGTGCTGCAGTATGCGGTGAGCCTGGTGCGGGCGACGAGGCCGAGCCCGAACGGGAAGAGTCCGGAGTTCATCCGGAAGTGGGTGTCGTATGGAGCCAGCGTACGGGCGGCCCAATACCTGGTGTTGGGCGCCAAAGCCCGGGCCCTTACCACCGGCCGCTATACCCCAGGCTTCGAGGATATCCGGCACCTGGCCCATCCGGTGCTCAGGCATAGGATTCTCAAGAACTTCCATGCCGAGAGCGAAGGGATTACCACGGGTCAATTGGTGGACCAGCTCCTGGACGCCGTACCGGTACCTCGGTCAGGAATGTAGATCGTGACTCCTATGGTTTCCTCCGCCGCCTCGGCAGGCCAGCTCCTTTCACCGGAGGTGTTGGCCCGCATCGCCGATCTTGAGCTCCTGGCCAAGACGGTGGTGGAAGGGTTCCTCAGCGGGCTGCACAGGTCGATCTACTTGGGTCTGTCGCTGGATTTTGCCGAACACCGGCCCTACATGCCGGGAGACGATATCCGGCGTATTGACTGGAGGTTGTTCGCCAGGACCGATCGTCACTACATCAAGCTCTTCGAAGCCGAGACCAACGCCAACTTCGTGGCCCTGGTGGATGTCTCGTCCTCCATGGACTACGGGACAGGGCCCGTCAGCAAGCTGGACTATGCTCGTTATCTGGCGGCCTCCCTGGCGTATTTCTCCCGGAGGCAAAGGGACAGAGTAGGGCTCATGACCTTTGCGGAGGACGTGGTGGAGTACATTCCTCCCTCGGCCCGCCACCTGGACCTCTGTCTTCATGCTCTTCAGCGGGCTTCCACCCGAGGGGCCGGCGGGCTGGTGGGCCCTCTTTCCAAAGCCGCGGAGAGCCTCCGCAGACGGGGA
>JAUQOX010000303.1 GCA_030550695.1 Gemmatimonadota bacterium
GATCCGGTAGCTCAGGGACACCTCCCGGAGCTTGGTGAAGGTGCCGTCTTCCACGAAGATCGTGGAGGGCTGGAGCCCGCTCACCCCGTACCAGGCGTCGTAGTACCCGATGGGTTTCCACTCGGATTCCGGCTTCCCGCGCTGATCGAAGATCCCCGTCCGCCGGCGGAAGGTCCCCCAGGACAGGGGCTCGTTGAAGATGTCGAACTTGTGCTGGTGGTTCACCAGGGCGTAGACCTGGAGCCCCCTGATGTTGAAGGTGTTGGCCCACCCCAGGTTGAACTTGGGAATGCTGTTCCCCAAGGGGCAGTAGGTGGTCTCCTGCTTGGTGACCCGGTCAATGCAGACCGTCTGGAAGGGGGTCCCCCACCGCAAGGTCTTGCCGGCGATGGCGGGGCCGGTGGTTCCCCACTTGTTGTCCTTGAGGCTGCCGCCTTGGCCGACCCACACCAGGAAGCCGTCGTCGTTCACCACGAACCCTTCGCACGACACGTTGGCCGGCAGATCGGCGCAGCTCTTGGCCACCTTCACGCCGTAGAAGGTCCCGATCTTCTCGCCCTTCCTGGCGTAGTAGGAGGACTCCTGACCCTGCTGGGGGTTCCCGTATTGGAACGGGGGCACCTTCAGCTCGGTGATGACGGTCTCGGTCTTGTCGAAGAGGAACTTGGACGACCAGGTGAAGCCCCGGCGCTCCACCAGCCGGAGGTCCAGGGTGGCTTCATAGGTCTTGCTCTCCAAGGTTCCGGCGTTGCGCCATTGGTTCTGGAAGCCGGTGTAGGCCGGCTGAGGCACCTGCAGGATCTGGTCCTCCGTGGTGGTCTGGGCGTAGGTGAGGGAGAGGATGGCCTTGTAGTTGAAGAGGCTCAGATCCACCCCCGCCTCGTGCTCGGTGGAGAACTCGGGCTTGAGCTTCTTGTTCCCGAGGTTCACCGGCGTGATCCGGCCCGCGCTCACCGTGTAGGTCTCGTACTGGGCGGCAAAGTTGGGACGCCCCCCGGCGGTGCCGATGGAGTAGCGGAGCTTGAACTCATCCACACGAGGGAGGTTGAAGAAGCTCTCCTGGCCCAGACGCCAGGCGCCGCCGATGCGGTAGTACCACTGACGCCGTTCGTCGGCCCCGAAAAGCGAGCTGCCGTCGTTCCGCAGGAGGGCGTCCACCACGTACTTATCGAACATGTCGAAGTTCGTGATGATGAAATACCCGTCGGAACGCACGCTGGACAGGTAGGACCCGCTGGTGACCGTGGCCTGGTCGATGTTGTTGAAGGTGGGCACCTGGGCCACGGCGAAGTTATATCCGCTCGTGTTGAAGGACCGGTAGTCTTCCTGCTCGTAGAGGTACCGGGCCTGGGTGGTGTTCCGCACCCCCGAGAAAGGCTCCCACACCGCCGAGGCGGTCACGCTCCAGTTCAGCCCTTCGGTACGGCTCTGGGACTTGGCCAGGGTCCCGTTGTTGATCTGCGGATTGGGGTTGATGGTCCGGTAGCCCTTCTCCCGGAAGGTCTGGCTCTCATAGTCCAGGCGGTCGAAGCTGGTGGTGGCATCGATCTTGAGCCAGTCCCGGGGGGAGTAGCGGAGGTTCACGGACCCCAGGAAGCGTCCTCTCCACGCGTCCGTCTTCAGGTTTTTCATGGCGTAGAGGGGATTGGGGCTTTCGATGTTGGTGGGGTCCACCATGAGGATGATGTCACCGGGACGAAGCGGATCTTCCTGGAGCAGGTCCACGCCGGCCGGCATACGGGTCAGGTCGAAGAGGCTCCCGTGGGTGGGATCCTCCCAGGACCGGCTGTAGAAGACGCTGCTCTGCAAGGTGAGGTTGTCCAGGACGGCCTGGTCGAGGTTCAGGCGGAAGTTGTTCCGCTTGTAGCCCCGCTCGAACCTCATGGCCCCTTCGTCGAAGGTGTTGCTGTAGGAAGCGTGGAAGTTCGTCCGACCCGACCGCCCGTCCACGGTGACGTAATTGGACATGTAGATCCCGTGGGTGAAGAAGCGGCGGATCTGGTCGTAGGTCTTGCCGGGCCACTCGTTCACCTGGAAGGTGTTCCACTCGTTGGCCACGTTCCCCCCGAACACCCCCTTCTTCTGTCCGGCCAGGCGGGGCTGGGTGCATCGGAGCCAGTCGCACGGCTGGCCCGTGGCGGCATCCACGAACTTTCCGCCCTGGAGCTCGAACTCGTGGGCCTTGGTGAGGAGGATGTCAGGGATCTTGTGGAGTTCGCTCCGCCCGAACTCGCTCCGGATGGCATAGCGCACCTGGTCGTCCGCCATCTCGGCACCCCGCTTGGTGCGGATATGGATCACGCCCGCAGCCGCCCGGGAACCATACAAGGATGCGGCCGCGGCTCCCTTCACCACCTCGATGCTCTGGATGTCCAAGGCATCCAGGTCCACCAGGCTGGCGCTGAGGATGACCCCGTCCACCACGTAGAGGGGATCCTGGCTCCGACCGGAGGCGTTGAGGCTGGTCACCCCCCTGAGGAGGACGCTGGGGGCGGTGCCGGGACGACCGGTGGACGCTACCACCATGGCTCCGGCTACCTTTCCCGAAAGGATCTGGGCTGCGTTGGTCGTGGGCACGGGAAGGTCAGCCACCCGGACCTGGGCTACGTCGAAGGGAAGCTTCGTCCGCTGCGTGGCCCCCGCCACCCCCGTCACCACGATCTCGGAAAGGGAGATTGCCTGGGGTTCGAGCCGGAGGTCCACCACCACCGGCTGGCCCGCCACTACGCTGATGGTCTGGGTCTGGGTGCCGAAACCCAGAAGTTCGGCCCGGAGGATGTATTGCCCCACCGGGACGCCCACGATGAGGAACCGGCCGTTGGGCTGGGTGAGGCCTCCCAGCCGGGCCGCTCCCGGCTGTCCCACCCGCTCCAGGCTCACCTGGACGGCATCCAAGGGTTTGCCCGTGCTGGCGTTCAAGATGGTCCCCGTGACCGTGCCGGTCTGGGCGGCGCCGGGTGCCGCCGCCAACAGACCGCCGGCCAGCAGGACCAGTGCCGGTAGCCAACTGCTCCGTACTCTCATAGGGTGCCTCCTCTTGAGGACAGAACACACCCGGGGGGGTCAGCCCCGGGCCCGGAATGGGGGCGCGAACTCTCCCGGAAAGCCCGCAACCCCGACCACCACCTCCCCCTGGCCGGGACGGAGATGGCCCAAGGGCCCTGGTATCGCACACACTTTGGAGGGGATTCTCACAAGGTGTCGCGCCAAATCTTTCCTCCCGACGCCAGGATTCCAGCCGATTCCGTACAGCCGCAAGGCCGGCTGGCTCCGCCCCTCACCGCCGCTTTCCGCCGGCCGCTCAGTTCGATAGGGAGGATCGCCGAAAACTCATGTACTCAATAGGCCGAGCCATGGGCTTTGTCAAGGATTTTTTTCCCGCTTCCCAAACAGGTGTTCGGCCTGAGAGGCGCGCCGGACCGTGCCGTTCCGATTCCCTCGTGCATGCCGTCCGCCTATCTTCCACACATGGGCGAGGCCGGTTC
>JAUQOX010000304.1 GCA_030550695.1 Gemmatimonadota bacterium
CCCCCCCCGCCCCCCCCCGCCGCCCCCCCCCCCCGGCCCGTGCGGGGGGGGGGGGGGCGGGGGGGGGAGGTCCCGCCCTGGCCATGGGCTTCACCTTCCCTCTCCCGGGGCCGGGGGACCTCGTCCTGGGGTTCTCCCAGCTCCGCTTTGCCTGCGACCGTTCCCTTTGCCCGGCGGGACGACCCTGGGTTTCCACCGGATTCGACGTGGCCCTCCGTTCGGTCTGGTGGTGGGGGCAGGGGGCTTGGGGAGGGTGGGTCCAGGGAGGACTCCACACCCATCGGATGGAAGGCAGGATCCGGGGTCCCGGAGGGGGGACCCGGGTGACTTCCGGAGGGGGAGGGGGGTTCGAGGTGGGGGGTGGGCTCCTGTGGCGGTGGTACCCCCGTCTCTATGTGGGCCCCGGAGTCCGATACGGGGAGGGGAACGTCCCCTTTCCCTCCCTAGGGCGCATGCACCCCCGATACCTTGTCCTGGACCTGGGTGTTTCGGCGGGGTTCTGAGGGCGCCAGATCCTTTTCGGAGGCCCCTCCCTCCCGCCCCGGGCGTCCCCCGTCCTCCTGGAGTCCGCGTTCCCCCCCCGTCCGGTTCCGGACGGCAAGGGGGGACGCTGGAAGGGGGGCAGGGTACTCCCCCCCTCGGGCCGACGGGCCCTTTCGGGACGGCGCTACCGTTTTTGGGGGGGTGTGGGCCCGGAGGGGGAGGGGGGTCGGTTCAGGGTCGGGTAGGCCACCCCCAGCTGTTCGAGATAGGTGGGGTAACGGGCCGGATCATAGACCAGCTTCTCCAGTTGGGGGCGATACCGCTCCATCTTTTCGGCGTTCAGGAAGGTGGGCGCCGGTGTGCCTTCGGGGATGAGGGATACCCAGGTGAGGTCCCGGGTGACCACTTCCCGGTGGAACTTCCAAGCCTCTTCCACCAGGTCCGGTCGAAGAAGGAGATCCACGGCGGTCAAGGCGATGACCCGGGAGCCGTAGTTGGCCCCTTGATGGGCAATGGGGGTGGCCATGGCGATGGCGCTGGACCAGTGGTGTCCGATCATCCCCGGAATATTGCCGGGGTACCTGAGTCTTACCGTCGGCACGTTCCAGGAGACCTCCCCGATGTCGTCACTTCCCCCGCCCGTCCCCTGATTGGATTCTTCCAGGGACTGCCGAACCGTGGTGGGAAGTCCCACGGTGTCCACCCCCAAAGCGCGCTGGGCAGCCTTAGCGAGGGACTGGTCGGCCTCGCTCCACGGAGGCATCCCCACCCGGAGGATATTGGCGTGCATGGCTTCGGCCAGGGGCCGATTCATGAACTGAGGCCAGGTGGCGGCCAACACACGCTCGGAAACCGTGGTTTCGGTCATCATGGCGGCGGCCTGGGCCATGGTCCTCCCCAGCTCGTGGAGTTCTTTGATCCGCGGGTAGTCCAGCTCCCGGAAGTAGTACCAGATCGTGGCCTCCGACGGCACCACGTTGGGTTGGCTCCCGCCGTTCGTGACCACTGCGTGGGATCTTTGCTGGAGGCGGAGGTGCTCGCGCCGGAAGTTCCAGCCGATGTCCATGAGCATGACCGCATCCAGCGCGCTGCGGCCGGCCCAGGGGGATCCGGCGGAGTGGGCGGTTCTACCGTGGAACGTGAACATCGTGGAAACCAGCCCTGAGCCAGAGAGTCCCCAGGCGGTGGCCATGGTGGCGGAAATGTGGGTGGACAGCATGGCGTCCATCCCCTCGAAGAGCCCTGCCCTGACCATGTAATTGCGACTGCCGATGAGCTCCTCCGCCACCCCCGGGATCACCTTCAGGGTCCCCGGCAGCCGGTGGCGTTCCATGACCCGTTTCACAGCTATGGCGGCCACCACGTCCACCGCCGGGGTGCTGTTGTGCCCCTCGCCGTGGCCGGGGCCCCCCGGGATCAACGGCTCTTCCCAGGGTACGCCGGGTTTCTGCGAGGTCTCGGGAAGACCGTCGATGTCGCCCATGAACCCGATGACCGGCCGCCCGGATCCCCAGGTGGCCACGTAACAGGTGGGCATCCCGGCGCATCCCCGCTGGACGCGGAAGCCTTCCCGCTCGAGGATCCCGGTGATGTAGGCAGCTGTCCAGACCTCCTGGAACCCTAGCTCAGAAAAAGAAAAGATCTTGTCCACCATTTCTTGGCCAAGGCGTCGGAGCTGGGGTGAGGCCACCTCGGCCAACACCTCCTCCTTGATCTGTTCCAGGTTCTGGGAAGAGACAGGCATGGGAACCGGGCAGAGAAGCCCTGCAAAGATTCCCGCGGCCAGGGAACGTGGGAGCCTGAGGAAGGAACTGACGTGCGGCATGGGCAACTCTCGCAGGGGAAGGGTCCAGGGAGGACGGCGGTGGGGTTGGGGCCGTCCAGGGTCTGGGACACGGCCAGACGGTCCCGGGGGCAATTTGGAGGGGGGGCCTGGCCGGAGCAAGGCGGCGGTCGGGAAGGGAGGCGAGGCAAGGACCGGAGGGGGAGAAGGCCGGGCTTTCACCCCCTGGAGGAAACCTGTACACTTCGACGGGATGTCCGCCCGGGGACGGGCGGAGTCTCGGGCTTTTCGGATGGTTCTGTTGCGGGGGGCGGCCTGGTCCGGCCTTCGGGGGAAGGAAAGCGCATATGGATGCAACGGCTCACCTGGACGGGCGGTTCCGGCGGGCGCGGCATGGGCCGGGGGTGGGAGGAATTGTGGCTTCGATCGTGGTCCTGACGGCCTGTGGCGGGGGGAAGGAGGCGCGGCCTATGGAGGAGTTGCAACGAGAGCTGGACTCCCTGGTGGCGAACTCGGGGGCGGAAGTGGGGATCTTTTACCAGGACCTGGGGGGCGGCGCGACGGTGGCGGTGAACCCCGACCTCCGGATGCACGCCGCCAGCACCATGAAGGTGCCCGTCATGATGCGCCTTTTCCTGGACCGCGACGCCGGACTTCTCTCCCTGGACGACTCCCTGGAGGTCACCACGACGTTCCACTCCATCGTGGACGGATCGCCTTTCGTCCTTCCCCCTGAATCGGATTCCGAGACGAGCCTGTACGGGTTGGTCGGGCAGAAGGTTACGTTCCGGCGGCTCGTGGAGGCCATGATCACCGTTTCCAGCAACTTGGCCACAAACCTCCTAATCCGGGAGGTGAAACCCGAGAGGGTGACGGCCCTCGTCCGGGACCTCGGCGCCGATTCCATGGAAGTGCTCCGGGGAGTCGAAGACCTTCCCGCCTTTCGAGCCGGCCTTTCCAATACGGCCACGGCTCGCGACCTGGGCATCCTGCTGGCGGCGTTGGGGAGGGGGGCCGTAGGATCCCCTGCCACCTCCCGGGAAATGGTGGAGATCCTGCTTCGGCAGGAGTTCAACACCATGATCCCCGCCGGTCTGCCTCCCGGTGTCCCTGTGGCCCACAAGACGGGCTCCATCACCGGGATCCGCCACGACGCCGCCCTGGTCTTTCCTCCTGATGCCGATCCCTTCGTGCTGGTGATCCTTACCCGGGGG
>JAUQOX010000305.1 GCA_030550695.1 Gemmatimonadota bacterium
CCGTTCTACTTCGATCATGTGGCGGAACTCGCTGATCAGGCCATGGAGGAATACTACCGCCTGACGGGGCGGCGGTATGCTCGGGCCATGGGCTACCGGATCGAAGACGCGGAATACGTGTTGGTGGGGCAAGGGTCGGTGGTGAGCAACTGCGAGGCTGTGGCCGACTACCTGAGGGAGAAGGAGGGCCTGAAGGTAGGGGTCCTCAACATGACCATGTTCCGGCCGTTCCCCGCGGATCTGGTGACGAAGATGCTGAAAGGCAAGAAGGGGGTCACCGTTCTGGAGCGGCTGGACCAGCCCCTGGCGGTGGATCCGCCTCTTCTCAGGGAGATCCGCGCTGCCATGGGGAAGGGTGTGGAGAACTTCCGTTCGGCGGGGGACACCCTTCCTTATCCCGGCTTGGCCTCGGTCGCTCCCCAGGAGGTGCCCGACTTCTTCTCCGCTTCCTTCGGAATGGGTAGCCGGGATCTGCAACCGGGGGATCTGGTGGCGGCGGTGCGGAATATGTTGCCCGGAGGAAAGAGGCGGCGACTGTTTTACCTCGGGCTGGATTTCATCCGCAAGGATACCCGTTACCCCAAGTTGCAGATCTGGCAGCAACAGCTCCTGGAGGCCTATCCGCATGTGGCGGAGCTTGCCCTTCAGCCGGAGGGTGACCTGGACCTCATGCCGCCGGGAACCATCTCCCTTCGGATCCATTCGGTAGGCGGTTGGGGGGCCATCACCACGGGAAAGAACCTGGCCATGACGGTCTTCGAGTTGGCAGGGCTCAACGTCCAGGCCAACCCCAAGTACGGATCCGAGAAAAAGGGCCAGCCCACCAACTTCTACGCCACCCTCTCCAAGGGCGAAATCCGGCTCAACGCCGAGCTTCGCCACGTGGACGTGGTGCTTTCGCCGGATCCCAACGTCTTCAAGAGCACGGATCCCTTGGCCGGGTTGAAACCGGGGGGTGTGTTCGTCATCCAAAGTGATCAGGGACCCGAAGAACTCTGGGATTCTCTGCCGGCCTTCGCCCAAGACAAGATCCGGCAGTTGGGAATCAAGGTCTACGGGCTGGACGGATTCAAGATCGCTGCCGAAGAAGCCCAGGATCCGGAGTTGCGTTACCGGATGCAGGGCGCAGCCTTCATGGGCGCCTTCTTCCGGGTGTCGCCTTTCCTGGCCCGGGAAGGTCTTTCCGAAGAGCGCCTCTTCGAGGGGATCCTGGACCAGCTCAACAAGAAGTTCGGCAAACTGGGCAAGAGGGTGGTGGAGGACAACCTCCGGGTGATCCGGCGGGGCTACGACGAGGTGTTCGAAGTTCCCGTGAGGGAAGCCGCCAAGGTCGAGGTGGGGGCGGAAGGGGGGGTGGGGCCCATCCCGTCCCTTTTGGCTGCCGTCAACCAGGAATGGGGGATCGGACACCAGGGGCGCTTCTGGGAGCAGGTATGTGCCTTCTGTGCCAGTACCGGCCAGGATCCCATCGCCGATCCCTTCGCGGCCATCAGTGCGATTCCCGCCTCCACAAGCGTGGTGCGGGACATGACGGCCATCCGCTTCGAGGTACCGGAGTTCATCCCGGAAAAATGCACCGGTTGCGGCCAGTGTTGGACCCAGTGTCCCGATGCGGCGATCCCCGGGGTGGTGAACACGGTGGAAGAGATTCTGGATGCCGCCATCCTCACCGCCATGAACGGGCAGTCCCTGGATCGGTTCATGTCCATTTCCAAGAGCGTGGCCAGAGAGGCCCATAAGCTCTTGAAGGGGGTGCCCTTCCACAATTTCGCCGACATCCTCTCCCAGGCCTACAAGAATGTCACGGCAAAATTGAATTGGGACGTGGAGCGCCAGAGGGCGGTGGATGCGGAGTTCGCAGCCGTCTACGCAGTGCTTGCCGACTTCCCCTTGGCAAAGACGACGCCTTTCTTCGATATCCCGGAGAGCAAGGAAAAAGGCACCGGCGGACTTCTTTCCATTACGATCAATCCCGAGGCCTGTAAGGGCTGCAACCTCTGTGTCGAGGTGTGTCCGGACGGCGCCCTGATCACGGTGCGGCAAGACGAGAACATCGTGGAGAAGCTTCGGCGCAACTGGAAGCTCTGGGAGCGCCTGCCGGATACCCACGACCGCTACATCAACATCACCGATCTGGAACAGGGGATCGGGATCCTGCCCACCCTCATGCTCAAGAAAGGGAACTATCGGACGCTGGCGGGTGGGGATGGAGCTTGCATGGGGTGTGGCGAGAAGACGGCAGTTCACATCCTCATCTCCACCATCGAGGGGGTAATGCAACCCCGGGTGGAAAAGTTCGTCAAGAAGCTGGATTCCCTCCTGCAGGGTCTGGAGGAGAAGATGCGCGGCCTCCTCCTGGAGGGAACCCCTCTGGACCTCGAGGGAGTGGCCCAGGGGAAGGACCTCAAGCTCCAGGTCAAGGAAGAGGATCGTCCTCTCTTCGACAAGCTCCTCAAGGCGCAC
This sequence comes from Gemmatimonadota bacterium, assembly GCA_030550695.1. GTDB lineage: Bacteria > Gemmatimonadota > Gemmatimonadetes > Longimicrobiales > Gaopeijiaceae > JAUQOX01. The sequence continues at coordinate 2,464 of JAUQOX010000305.1, forward strand.
AAGGAACTGAAAGATCTGCGCTGGCGTTATGTGGAAGGACCCAGCGGCCGAGGCCGGGCCCGCATGGCCATGACGAACAGCACCGGATGTTCCTCGGTGTGGGGCAGCACCTACCCCTACAATCCTTACCCCTTCCCTTGGGTAAACCACCTCTTCCAGGACTCGCCCTCCATCGCCATCGGAATCTTCGAGGGGCACATGCGGAAGATGGCGGACAACTTCATCTCGGTCCGCCGGGCGGAGCTGCTCCTCTCGGGTGAATACGACGAGGCCGTGCACGAGGAAGAGTTCGTTGCGTTCAACTGGAAGAAGTTCACCGACGAAGAGTTCGACCTCTGTCCTCCCATTCTGGCCATGGGCGGCGACGGGGCCATGCTGGACATCGGCTTCCAGAACCTCTCCCGGCTATTGGCGTCGGGTAAACCTATCCGGGTGGTGGTGCTGGACACGCAAGTGTACAGCAACACCGGCGGGCAAGCCTGCACATCGGGCTTCACCGGACAGGTGGCGGACATGTCGGCCTACGGCAAGGCCCAGCACGGGAAGGAGGAGACCCGCAAGGAGATGGCCTTGCTGGCGCTGGCTCATCGGGGCAGCTATGTCCTCCAGACCTCCCAGGCCTCGCCAGCCCATATGATCGAGGGGATCATCCGCGGACTCCACTTCCGGGGACCGGCGGTGTTCAATTTGTATACGCCCTGTCCGGTGGAACACGGTCTTTCCGACGAAATGGCCATGCATGCGGCCCGGTTGGCCCTGGAAAGCCGTGCTTTCCCCTTCATGATCTTCGACCCGTCGGCCGGTAGAGCGTGGGCGGAATGCGTGGATCTCAAGGGCAACCCGGAGATCGAGGCAGACTGGCCCACCTATGAGCTGAAGTACAAGGATGACGAGGGGAACGAAAAGGTCATGGAGCTACCCCTCACCACCGCTGACTGGGCGGCGACGGAAGGGCGCTTCAAGAAGCATTTCCGCAAGATCAAGCGCGAGGAATGGCAGGACGAC
>JAUQOX010000306.1 GCA_030550695.1 Gemmatimonadota bacterium
CCTCCAGTCCGCCCATTTCCGCGTCTGATGAGACGCGGCCCCATTGAGACTCGCGGACGACGATGCCGTACCGCTTCAATGTGCTATTTCCGCGTCTGATGAGACGCGGCCCCATTGAGACCGATCTCCTCCGCTTCCGCCGCGGGGGACGCACCCTATTTCCGCGTCTGATGAGACGCGGCCCCATTGAGACACCTCACTGCCATCATCCTCTGAGCGGACGGCGACTACATATTTCCGCGTCTGATGAGACGCGGCCCCATTGAGACGAGCTAGGTCGTAGTTTCCAAGCGGCGACAGATAGCGCTTTCCGCGTCTGATGAGACGCGGCCCCATAAATTCCTTTTACCGCAACACGTACCGTCGTGGGAGTTTACCAGCAGAACTGCGAAGGTGTCCCGGGCATACTCGGCCACCGTCCGGCCAGGCCTGGCCGCCTGTAGGCTCTGCGCAACGGGCCCTTGAGCGTCGACCGGCGCAGCGGCCTTCCCTCTTTTGACAAAGATCCCCGGGACGGAGGGGCAGTCCAGATCGAAGGCCGGGCAGAAAGAGCCCTTGTTGCCTGCGTCAGCGGTGGGTTTCGGTTCCGGGAACGGCTATTTCGGCGAGATATCGTCCTGTTCGACTTCGAGGGGGAGAAGCTCATCGAGCCAAAGGACATCGCCCATCTGGTAGGGGTCGGAGTCCTGGAGATCGGTCGGGCGGCGATCTACGAGCCCAAACGAGATCACCCGCACACCTTTCTGTTGAGCGACTCGCGCCAAATGCTGCACGGCGAGCCCCATGAGGGTGGTTCCACCCGTGAGGTTGACAAACAGATCGCCTAGGTTGGCGAGCTGGGGGGTGAAGCGGGTGCGCAGGTTTTCGAGCTCCCCCACACCGCTGTAAGGGTCGCCGAGGGGCAGCACCACAAGTTCCCCGCCATAGCCTGCCTGGCGAGCAGCCTCAAGAGCGGCAGGACGCGTCGTCGGGGAACATACGACGAAGCAGCGGGCCGGATCGGCTCCACGGCGCTGCCTCACACAATGAATGGCGCTGTAGAGGGCTCCCGGCCTGAGGCCGAGGGGGCTGAGAAGAGCAAAGAGCCTATCAGGTTGCTCCACATCGATAGGGATGTTGGGACAGGTGCGGAGACGGGTATTCCAGAAGTGTCTGATGTTTTCGAGGGCTGAACGAAGCTGTCCTTCCGTGGAGAAAACGACCTCCCTTCGCATTCCGTGATGATGATAAGCGTTTCGAACTAAGCAAAGAGATTGCCAGAACCGGCCGAGCTCGCGCTGATCCGGACTGAGGTATGGATCTTCGGCCATGTCGGCAAGCTGATGCAGTTTTCGTTCTACGGGTTTCCGGACCCGGGGATAGTCGAGCCATTCGTCGGATCTGTGCTGCTGGAGAATGGCCCAGGATATGACCCACTCTCGTAGAGTTCCCACGGCCGTAGCTGTGTGGCGGTGACTGAAGAGCGCGTCTATGTAGCGGCCTTGCCGGCGAAGCTCTTCTTCAGAAAGGACGAGCTTGCTCTTCCAGGACTCTTTGACGGAACCCGAAGGGATGGGCAGAGCGAACTGGGCGGTGGTGTCCCGAAGTTTGCGCAAGATCTGAGGCCACAGAGGAACAGAGGTTTGGCTCCGCAGCAGCTTCTCGATGCGATGGATGTGTTCACGCTCAATGAGAGTTGCGGCATAGCCGAGTTCCAGGGGTAGACCCGTGGCATAAGCTTCGGAGTATTTTTTGAGATCTTTGGGAAGCTTATCGGCGCGGGACGGGCTTTTGCGGAGCGGCGAGGCAATGACTTCCGCCAGGACCATTGCATTGCCGCTCTGCCGCATGACTTCCAGGGCGTGGATCCATCGGGGAAGGTCCAGGAGGGGAAGGAGATCGAGGAAAGGGCTCACACCGCCGGGCCGCAGGAGACCGTAGTAGGCGCCCCGGATCGTCACGTCGGTCAGCGAGGCAAGATACAGGGTTCCGACATAGGCGAGAAGCACAAGATGCCGCAGTCCGTGGGTTACGTCGAGGGTGAGGAGGGTAGGGCCCCGACGAACGATGGCATCCACGAAGGTTTCGAGGAAAATGGGAATGTCTTGGGGGGAGTCTACGGCGGGTATGTTGAGGTCACGGGGGGGCAGTAGGGTTGTTGGGAGGTCGCGCAGGCCCTCCACCAGGACGGGCCAGCTCTCGAACTTGGCTTCGGGCGTGCAGAGGGCAAGGACCTCTTGGGGCTGTTCCCCCGGGGGAAGAAGCTTGAGAAGCGCCAGCGACGAAAGGGGAGCTTCAACTTCCCGGTCCCCAAGGGAATATCGGGCAAGCTGGGGGTTTCGCCCTAGCACGGTCAGGAGTACGTGAGCTGCGTTCGAAGGTGGGGTTTGAGAGGACGAAGTGCGAGGCGGAGCGGTCATGGGAAGAGTCCAATGGCTAGAAGGGCCTTAAGGCAAGGCGGTTCAGTGCGGATCCTCGCGGGCCGCCTGCTGGAGCCTCAGGGTGCTGCATGGCGGAACAATCCCCCGCCAAGGTGACGGTCGCGCCCAAAAAGACAGGGTCCGAGAAGGGGTTCGCTGAAGCGGAGTTCGATTCGTGCCTGAAGCCCCTTGCCGGAAGGAGCCTCGACCGCGGTCACGGCTACACTCTCCGGCGGCGGCAGCTTCGACCGTTCCAGCTCCAAGCGTAGGTCAGCCAGAATGGCTTCCAAAGCTCCTCCAAGGTCCAGATGCCGATTGACGCGGTAAGGCGTGACGGTCAGCCAGCGGGAGGAGGGGCCCAGGAGGGGATGGGTGGAAAGCGGTACCTGGCAGCGCCGGACGGTGAGGACTCCCGCATCGCCGGCCTTGATCTCCTTGAGGCCGCCGAGGGCCTGATTGAGGATTCTCAAAAACGAACGCTCCCTTGGGGTGGGCGGCCGACGTTCGAGAAGGTGAGGAGGAACCACGAGGAGCCAGTTCTCCTGGGGCTCGAAGGCGAAGGCCAGATGTCCGGCAAGCTCTCTCCTTGCGGGTCGGCCGTCTGGTTCATGACCGGAAAAGAAAACGGGGAGCGGTTGGTCGGGGAAATGTTGTCCCACAAGGGCCATCACGGCGCGCCGAAAGGCTCGTGCCACCGCCTGCGGATCCGCATCTTCGGTAAGCCCGGCTTCTACCTGAAAGGTATGCGCTTCGGGAAAAGCCTGCCGGGGGGCCAGAACTCCCAAGCCTAGAAATCGCCCGTCGCCGAGGACCAGCGGACCCCTGACGGGCTCGTTGAAGACCAGTTCCGCATATCGGAAGCGGTCTGGGGAGAAGCGGGTGCCATCGGCAAAGACCCCTATCGCCGGCCTACCCGGTTCTTCCTTGCTTCCCTGAAATCTTGCCCTGGCCAGGGGAGTGGAGACCCCGGCGTGCCTGAGGGCGTGGCGGAGAGCCGAAAGGCCTTGTGGTGAATGGGAAGTAGGGCCGCCCCCCAACCGCGAGTGCCCTTCC
>JAUQOX010000307.1 GCA_030550695.1 Gemmatimonadota bacterium
CCAGGGCCACTACCCGGGCCACAAGGGCGTCCGCCGCCTCGATGGCCGCCACCTTGGCCTGGAAGTCCCCGTCCTCTCCCCGGGAGTCGGTGTACTTGTAGTGGAGGAAGAAGAAATCGAATTCCTCGAAGCGACGTTCCAGGATGTCCACCAGCTCTTCGGGGCGGGTGGGGACCTCCCGGACCTCCATCCCCACCAGCCGGGCCACCCCCCGGTACATCGGGTATTGGGCCACCGCCAAGGCCCGGAGGCCGTACCGCTCCCGGAAGCCCGGATAGCCTTGGTAGGCGGCAAACCCCCGGGCCAAGACCCCGTTCACCACAGGCTCGTCCCGGAGGATCTCCAGCATGTCGTCCAGGATCCCTTGGACCAGGGCGGCGGTGGCCTGGGCTTCGGGGGTCAGGGGCCGGGGGGGGAGGGGCGGAACCCCGGTGGCCTGGGGATCGGTGTCGCCGAGTTCAGGCGACAGACCGCCCCCCCGGAGGATGAGGACCGCCCGGTGCTCCTTCTCGTGCTCGACGAAAAGGTCCGTTCCCGGCGGGGGGCGGAGCCGCTCCCGGAGCTTCCGCACCACGCGCTGGCCTTCCGCGTCCGAAGGCCGCCCTGCCCGACGGTCCACGATGCGCCCTTCCGGATCCAGGGTGCAGAGGTTCAAACGGGCGGCGAGATCCCCCGGCTGAAGGGGAAAACCCACGCCGAGGGCGGAAAGGGCGCCCCTACCGATGACGTACTCCACGGGATCGTAGCCGAAGAGAGCCAAATGTCCCGGGCCGCTCCCCGGGGCCACGCCGGGGCTGACGGGGATGAGCATTCCCAGGGAACTCCGGGACGCCAGGTCGTCCAGGGCGGGAGTATGGGCAGACTCCAGCTCGGTCAGGCCGGTTTCGGGGTGGGGAAGGCCGCCCAGCCCGTCCAGGACGAAGAGCACGATCTTGGTCGTCGGGGCGCGGCGGTCCACCAAGTCATCGGGGAAACGTGGGGCGGGCATGGTTCGTCCGGGCCGAGAGGAGAGGCCCCCCGGAGCCGGCGGGGGCGCCGGACGTTCGCCGGGCAGGGCCTTCAGGCGTGGAAACCGAAGCTGCACGGGGCAAGTCGGGCACAATATAGTGGGCCCTCCCGACATCACCAACAGACCGACCCTTTCGTCCTCCGACCCCGCCCCGCTAGGATCCAGGGAAAGGCCCGGTCCCATCGGCCCGGCCCCCTTCGTCTCGGAACGGCTTTGGGCCTTCCTCCGCCGGCCTGTTGGGGTCCTGGTCATGACGCCCACCGGAGAGGCGACGGCCTCCGGGATCGCCCCCCCCCGGAGGCCGCGAAGCACGGCACACGGCCCTGGAGACACACTCCCACCGGAGGTGACGCCCTTTGCGATACACCCCCTTTCGGATGGAGCGGTGGCAGTCCACCTACGAGAACCAGGTGGAGATCAACCTGTCGGAGAGCGGAGTCCACCCCCTGACGGTGGGGGAACTTCTGGAACTGGCCGGGGAAGACCCCCGGGCGGTCGGGAAGATCCCCTTGGGGTACGGCCATTCCAACGGTTCGCCGGAGCTTCGGCGCCGCATTTCCGCCCTCTATCCCGGAGTCACCGAAGAGGGGGTGTTGGTGACGGTGGGGGGCGCCGAGGCCAATCTTTGCGCCCTGTGGCACCTGGTGGAAGAGGGGCGGCCGGCGGCCGTCATGCTCCCCAACTACATGCAGGTCCCCGGGATGGCGGAGAACTTCGGGGCTCAGGTTCTGCCCTTCTGGCTGAGGGAAGAGTCGGGCTGGCAACCCGATCTGGGGGACCTGGAGACCCTTCTGCGGAGGGGAGCCCATTTCATCCTGGTCACCAACCCGAACAACCCCACCGGCGCCCGGCTCAGCGAAGCGTCCGTGGAAGGGATCGTGAAGCTGGCCGAGGAGTACGGAGCCTGGATCCTGGCGGACGAGGTGTACCAGGGAGCGGAGGTGGACGGGAGGACGACCCCTTCTTTCTGGGGGAGGACGGAACGGGTGCTGGTCACCCAGTCCCTCTCCAAGGCCTACGGCTTGCCGGGGCTTCGGTTGGGCTGGGTGGTGGGCCCTCCCGGGGTGGTGACGGACCTATGGGGTCGAACCGACTACACCACCATCGCCCCGTCCGTGGTTTCGGACCACCTGGCCACCCTGGCCCTCACGCCTCCCGTCCGGGAGCGGATCCTGGCCCGCACCCGCCGCATCCTCCAGGAAAACCTGGCGGTCCTGGAGGAGTGGGTGGCAAGGCAAGGAGGGCTCTTCCGCTACCGGCCTCCCGACGCCGGCGCCATCGCCTACCTCCGCTACACGGCGCCGGTGAACTCATCGGAGATCGCAGAAAAGCTGCGGGCGGAGAAAGGGGTCCTCGTGGTGCCGGGGGACCATTTCGGCATGGACCGCTACCTGCGAGTCGGAATCGGACTCCCCAAACCCCGTCTGGCAGAGGGGCTCCGCCGCCTGGCCGAGAGCTTCCGGGAGGTGGCGGGCTGAGGGGAGGACCTTGTTCGGGTTCCCTCGTCCGCGGGGCCCCCTTCCGCGCCCTAGGGTTGGCGGGGGTCCGGTCCTCGCACCGGTTCCACCAAGAGCGGAGAGTCGTTCCGGGGAGAGTTCACCAGGGGCGATACCGGGAAAGCCCTGAGATCCTGGCCGGCGTAAGGTACCAGGAGAGGGAGCAGGCTGTCGGGCGGCGTCTTGGGGCTGAGCCACTCTCCCCACACCTCCCGGGGGAGGATCACCGGCATGCGGGGATGGAGGTCCCGCACGGCCGCCGCCGCTTCCGTGGTCAGGATGGCAAAGGTGGCCGAGGGGGTCTCCCCCGTCTCCCCCGAAGGCTCCCACAGACCGGCAAAGGCCATGGGCTGCCGACCCTCCCTGTGGATCCAGAAGGGGGTTTTTCCCCCCCTTCCTTCCCCTGGGGTCTCCTGCTTCCGCCACTCGAAATAGCCGTCGGCGGGCACCAGGCACCGGCGGACCCGGAAGGCGGCCCGGAAGGCGGGCCTGAGGTGCACCGTTTCGGCCCGGGCGTTGATGAGGGGGTTCGCCGAAGGGGAACCCTTGGCCCATGGGGGGACCAGCCCCCACCGCATGAGGTCCAGCCTGCGCCCTTCGGGTCGCCAAACGGCCACCGGCGCCTGTTGGCTGGGGGCGATGTTGTAGCGGGGACGGTAGTCGAAGTCCGGGGGCGGCACCTCGAACAGCTCCAGCAGGGTTGACAGGGGAACCCCCAAGGAATACCGCCCACACATGGTCGGGCCCGGGCTCTAGACCGGCCGGTGCCCCCCAGGCCCCGGTGCCCAGGGGATGCCCGGAAGGGGGCCCCAGGACCCCCAGCCGCCCCCCCCCCGGCGGAGGCGGGGGTAGCAGGCCACGAAACTCCCGGCGTCCTCCCGGCACCGAAGGACCTCCAGGGGGGCCACCTGAACCTGCTGGGAAAGGAC